>JAKDMR010000165.1 GCA_030452275.1 Candidatus Nitrosocosmicus sp.
TTGTTACATAATATCATTGCCATAATAGCCATTTCATTCATAATAGTGGGTGGTTTATGGGGCATTGGTAGTTTATTAAACACTCCTCAGGAGAAAAATATTCAAAAGTCAAATGATTCCATCCTGCTAATCGCTCAAAATAATGCCTTTAACCAGACCAATCCAACACTATATGTGAATGCGAGTCAGCCTACCAGACTAATAATTCTTAATAAAGATTTTGTGAAACATGATTTCATTTCCGAGGAACTAGGCATCAATACTGCCTACTTGACAACGGAGCAAGATTTTGTAACCGGAATTGCGAGTAATAAAACAGGTAATTACATATATTATTGCTCTTTTCATCCCGAAATGAAGGGAGAAATTGTTATAAAATGATCAAAAAATAACATGTAAGATGAAATCACAACTATATTTAGAGAAGGTTTTCCTCTCTAAAATCATCTTTCAACTCTAGATAATGTGAATTTCTGCCAAAATATTATTAAATAACCTTTTATCTTTTTACTTGCTAAGCGATTATTACATGTATGGGCCTTCAGAGGATACTTATTTCATGGAGGATATTCTCGCAAATTATAGAGGTAAAATTGCTCTTGAGGTAGGTATTGGATCTGGATACTTAACCAAATTATTGTGTACAAACTTTGAGTTTGTTGTCGGAACTGACATTGATGTTAGTTCTATTATGTATGCGAAAAATAATGCCTTGGCAAATATTGGTAACAAACTACTGGTTTGCGCTGATTTGAGTCTACCATTGAAATGTAAATTTGATTTGATTATTAGCAATCCGCCATATTTACCAACGGACCTCGGTAATCTTGATGATACTGCCGTTTATGGAGGGAAAAAAGGAATTGAATTGACTATTCGATTATTGAGATCAATTCAATTACAACTTAGCGAAAGGGGGAAAATTGTTATAATGAGGTCAACCTTATCTGATCTTAAAAAAATGGATGATTTCATTGACAATTTGTTTTTAAACAGCAAAATAATAGCAAAAAAAACACTCTTTTTTGAATCTTTAGAAATATTGGAACTTTCCGGCGTAAGAAATAGTTCTTCTATGGTTTGATTGTCTCATTAAAAAAAGAAAAGATATGTGATCATACCTAGGACAATAAAAAGAAAAACACTAACAAAAAAGGGATCAGTCGATTTTCGTTGTGTATTTTGTGATTACTTTCTGATTAATGCTGATGACCTTTGAGCAATTGCCTCTGCCATTTTTGATAATGATGATGACCCACCTAGATCGTATGTCAAAAATTTTCCCTCGTCAATTGTTTGTTCAGTGGCTTTAAAAATTGCTTCTGAAATATGTTTCTCTCCTAAGTATTCAACCATCCAAGCACCTGACAATATAGTTGCTACTGGATTTACCTTGTCTTGCCTAGCATGCTTTGGAGCGCTCCCATGGGCAGGTTCAAACATTGCATATGTATCACCATAATTTCCAGAATAAACATTGCCAATAGACCCTACATGTCCTGATGCACATTCGGAGATTATGTCCATAAATAGATTTGTACTTAGTAACAAACTATTGTTGAATCTTTCTGGATTTTTTACTAGTTGTTGAGTCATGTTATCGATATAATATTCTTCGACTTCGATGTCTGGATATGTTTTGTTTGTTTCTACTACTGCATTCCAAAAAATCCCATCTGTTTCCTTTAAAATATTTCGTTTAGTTATTGCAAATATTTTTTTAAATCCTTTTTCTTTAGCAAATTCAAAGCCCTTTTTGACTACCCTTCTGCATCCCTTTCCAGTAGTTTTTCTAATTGCTATTGCCGAGTCATCACTTGTCTTAAACTCAATACCTGCATACAGTCCTTCTGTTGATTCTCTTACACAAATAAAATCTAGCTGTAATTTCGAAATATTGTAAGTTTTGATCGGGCGGATGTTTGCGTAAAGTTGAAATTTTTGTCTTATGCTTACGGCAACACTTCTGGGTGCATCAGGATTTGGGACTGTAGTGGTAGGACCCTTAAAACAAGCATCGGAAGATTTCATTGTCTCCCAGACCTCATCTGAGATATAGGAATTACCTTGATTTTTTTCCCACCATTCAGAACCCGCGTCACATGTTATTAATTCAACGTTAGTATTACATGATTTTAAAACTTTAATCATCGCATTAACTAATTCCGGACCAGTACCGTCACCATTTATTACAGCAGCTTTTTTATTGCTCAAATGAACTCAAAAAAATGTTTGATTAGATTCCTATTTATTTTTTCAGTTACTTTGGCATAAAATCAATCCTTCCAAAAAAAGCATTGGAAAATGGTGGGAACTGGCTACTATTTACAATTTTAGTAAATTCTCCTTTATCTGAAAAATACGAATACTGGATGTCATAATCTGCAAGTTCCAGAGTGCTATTTACATATTTGCCAGTAGAATTATCTACTAAATTAACCGTTTTATTATCATATGAATAGATTTTCATCAAGTCAGGTAAAGACAAAACAACTGGTCTAATATATTGGACATGCAGAGCATCACCTATCGAATCAGTATGAATTGGTTTTAAGCATTCTTTCCCTTCTACGGGTTGTTTGCCTACGTTACCAGGGAACAAATATTGTTTATTATCTACAAACAATTGGACCCTTGGATAAACATTGTAACTATCCAATGAATGTGCTTTAAGGCAGACGCTCAATATCTCTGGAGGTGGGACAATCTGTGTAAATATAAGTCCAAATAATACAGCTACCCCTATGATTATCGGAGGCAGAAGTAAATCCTTTTTACCCATTTTTTGGAAAAAATTCTTTTTTGGGGTCCCCTCTTTTATCTTTCTCTTGGGCACAAATTCAGTATTCTTCTAACAATATAAATTCTTTAGAAATACCAACAAGATACAAACTTTTATCTTTATGATAAAAAATAAAAAAAATAAATGTAAAATAGCTTTTTAATAGTACTAGTTGTTGGACGTACATATTGATGGTGCAAGTAGGGGAAACCCTGGATTATCTGCGATAGGCATTATGATAAAAAGTGACGATAAAATAATCAAAGAACACTATGAATTTATAGGTGTCCGGACCAATAATCAAGCAGAATACGAAGCATTACGGCGAGCACTTGAAATCTGTACTGACATGGATAGTGAAGTAAATATTCTATCAGATAGTGAATTATTGATAAATCAGAGAAACTTAAAATACAGAATACGAAGTCAGGAACTAAAAATAATTTCCAGAGAAATTTCGAATCTAGAAAAAAACTATGATAAGATTACTTACAAACATATTCCGAGAACAAAAAATGGTCGTGCAGATTATCTTGCAAACAAAGCCCTTGATAAACACGTTGGTGCAAATGCAAAGAAATGACCATTGTTAATCAAAATTTTGTCGCAGGATAAGAAACCAATATTTGTCATCCCTTTAATTTATAAATGTAACTAATGCATAGTACAATTTAGAATCGAAAAATCAAATAATCGGTAGATAATATACAGATGCGTAGGCGGCAATGAGGAATCAGAGTTATCACGTATTCAATATGAAGAAAAGGCATTTGACTGAGCCGCCAAAATATATACTGTCTAAAGAGCGTTTATTTTCTTTACGATTGTAAGGACATCTTCATCAATAATCCTGTGTTCTAACCCTACCTTTTGACCTCCAAATTTTACACTTTTGCCCCATACCTGAGCGAACTTAAAGTCTCTGACCATGTTTCTGTGAATCTTGTTACAAATATTCTGGACAGTACTATTCCTAGGCATTATTAGGGGCTCTTCCAAATCAGCATCTTGTCCTTTGGGTTTCATATATATTCGAACAAAGTCTAACTTATTGTATATTTCCAGTTTAAGAAGTTCTATGTTCTTGTTTGTGTCTGCTGACACAGCTGTATATGGAATTTTAAGTTTAGATGTTGCCATCTTGAGATATTCTGTATCAACCAAATCGATTTTATTTATAACTGCTAACGAAGGAATGTAAACCCGATTTCCGGATAAAACATCTATTAACTGGTCAATGGTAAGACCTCTTTCACGTATGGTGATACGACCGTTGTGGATACCGTTTATTCGCATCACATTTCTGATGAAGTTTTCGTCAGCTTGAATTGGAACCTGAATATTTACCGAAATACCTCCTGTAACAGTCTTTTCTACAATAATATCAGGAGGTTTTTCATCGACCTTGACTCCTATTTCAGATAGTTCCTTTTTTATGACCTCCAGATGGTTAATCTGGAACACATCTAGGACAATAAAAACTAAATCTGCATTCCTGGCAACAGATAATACTCTTTTTCCCAAACCCTTGCCAGCCGCAGCACCTTCAATGATACCCGGTAAATCCAAAATCTGGATCCGAGCTCCATTATAGTCTAACATACCCGGCACAGCTGTTAATGTAGTAAATGAGTACGCTGCTGTTTTAGATTTTGCGTTTGTTAATGCATTTAGTAAAGTAGATTTCCCTACACTGGGAAACCCTATTAAGACGACAGTACCATCTCCGGCTTTTCTTACGTCAAAGCCCGCACTGCCTCCTCCAGTAGCAACGGTCTTTCCATGGGTGTTTTCTTCTTGTTCTTTCTTTAACTTTGCTATCTTGGCCTTTAAGATGCCTATGTGGAACTCTGTTGCTTTGTTTATCTGTGTTTTGTGTATCTCATCTTGAATGGCCTGGATTTTCTCTGGTATTCCCATTGGTTTTAATATTAGTTTATAAAAATAACAATAAAAATTTTGTTAATAGTGTCTTAACTTTCCCTGCTTTGTTATTTCAATACCATGAAAAATTTGAGACCGTACACTATTGCAACGGTGGTAATGAATCCTAGCATGCCTAACCATGGCAAAGCTGGAATCTTGGGAGTTTTTATTTTTATTTGATGATCTTCGACAATATTTGTGATATAATCCTTGACAATCGAATGCCATAATTGATATTCGATACGGTGTTTTTTTAAAATGGTCTCAATTTCATAAACCACAGGAACCCTGACTGATTTTATGTGCTGGAAATAATTTCTAGAGATTTCAACCTCTGCATGAATTCCAATCAAACCTTGATTAAAATCTAGGAGTCTTACATGCATCTCCCATGGTTTCTTTAGTTTTTTTGAGAAGCCACTACCAATTTGAGTAGGTTTTTTATGTTCAAATTTTACCATTTTAAACCCTTCAGAAACTAGTGTATTGACAATTTCATCTTTCTTTATTTTAACCATCAAAAATAAATGATCCAGCTCAACTTCTTCTCTTTTAATGAGATTCTGAATCCCTTGCAGAAGATTCATTCTTCTAGGATATAAGGTAGAAAATTCAGCCATGAACAGTTTTCTCCAATTACAATTGATATAATATTGTTTGACTATTTATAATTT
>JAKDMR010000166.1 GCA_030452275.1 Candidatus Nitrosocosmicus sp.
AAAGTAAATCGAGGTCAAATGCGAAGCCGTATTCATTCTTAGATTTCTTTATCTAGGTTCGAGGAGTGTTCTATGATTGTACTATAAAGCTTTTATGTAGATATTTTGTATAAGAATCTTGTATAGTAGATATGAAAATAGTATTACCAAAAGAAACATTTTTTATAACATTCAAGTTTATATATGTATTTCCAATACTAGTTTCGACATTGTCACTTTTGATATTAGGTTTTGGATATGACTATGAATTAGCACAAGCTCAAGTGCAAGTGCAAGGAAAAATCGAGATAACAAGAAATACTACAATTCAAAACGCAACTGATCCGGGACTTGCTATCAATTCAGATTCAAGCAATATTTATGCTGTATTTCATCGAGCAAGTAATGATTCTACCAATCTCTATATGGTCAATTCGGATAACAACGGTTCTTCATTTTCCTCACCAGTGAGGGTTAACGATAAGGAAGGGGATGCTGAACCAAATGTATCCCCTCCTATACGTTTTGGGCCCAATAATGAAATTTTTGTATTATGGCATAATTCAGTTCCTAGCGAATCAATCCCATGGGGTATACCAGATATAAGACTGGCCAAATCAGTTGATGGTGGAAAAACATTTGGTCCTACCATCAGTCCAGCAAAGAACGAACCTGTTAGTGAGAGAGGATGGGCAGATTTGGCTATTTCAAAGAATGGTACAATATTGATTCCTTATGTAAATAATGAATTGGTAGCGTTAAATGAAAGTACATTGCTTTATAGCACGGACAAAATAGATCTTTTAACTCAAATAGACATACTGAGGTCTGCTGATGGTGGGGATACTTTTCAAAAAATAACTTTGGATAAGGAGGGTTGCCAGTGCTGTGATACCCAAACCACCCATGGACCCAATGGTGAGATATACATTGCCTATCGTGATAGCGATAGAGATGATGCCCAACTAAGCGACTATTCTGATCCCTATATTAGAAATAACTCCGAATCCATCACTCCAGTAAAGGCCAAGGCCATAGAACAAGGTCTAATAGAGACTAAAATTTATTCCACTACTAGAGATATGGTGATTTCACATACTGTAGATAATGGTTCAGGTCTAAAATATTCAGAACCTGTGCCGGTTCAAGATCTTGAATGGATTATGAATGGATGTCCATCAGTTGGAGCTGGATTTCAATTTGACTCTGAAGGAACATTACATGTTGGATATTTTACAGGTAATGGTACAGATGGAGCAGGATATTACTATGTGAAATCTATTGATAATGGAAAGACATTTGGAGAACCTGTTCCGGTATACACTTCAAATTTCGTTCCCACAACCCATACTAATATGGATTTAACTGTGGACAAGAACGGAAATATCTGGATGGCATTTGTCACCTACCCTGTTACTACAAATAATGGTGAAGGTGCCAGTCATGGAGAGGATGGAAAAGTATTAAATGTTGTAGTACTGGATAAATCAGGAAACAAACTGGGTCAAACGTCATTTACTTCCAAAGATATCTCTAACCCTAGCATGATACCCGTTTTAGATGGTGCTATGGTTGGATTTTCAGACGGTAATGATAACGTTAATATGATTACTATGAAGAGAACGTAGAAATAGGCCTTTACCATTTTTATCTCCACTAAAATATGTAAATAATTGTAGTTTTGACAGTTTTGAATATTGAGATTAACAAAATACAACTTTAATAACTAGAAAGTAAAAAAGGATATCAGTCAGTGATAGTTGTATTATTACCACCACAAACTGGTTTCATCAGTTATGAGAGGATATAATAGTCTTTTTGAGGAATATCATAAAAAAAATTCAAGTTCAACAAAATGCTGGCATATCACAGAGTCATACAGTAAGCACGGATGGAAATTCTTCTTTTTGAATATATTCCAAGGTCAATCACATATACTATCCACTATCATCAAACCTAAAACCAATAATAAACTCTCCCGATCATCATTGGAATCCATAAACTATTTTTCATCACGTTTTTTAATCATAGATGCAATGGATTCTTATTTTTTTTGCTACAGATATGATATAGCCTAATTAATCATTTAATGCAATCTTTATTTACGTTGTAATTAGATTATTTACTATCTATGCAACATTTGATATGTGCTGAGTGCAAATGCTCTCCAGAAACATGTTCATCTGTAATTTGGAAATGTAAAAATTGTATTAAGAAATCTTGCTGTTGCCTTTTGGCACATACAAATAAATTTAATCTTAAGAAGAAATCTTACTATCTCCAACAGGTATCTCAAAACATAAAAAGAATATTCATAGCTGCTTTAGGAATTGAAATTCTGTGTATTATTTGCGCTGAAATAGGAGAAAATCTAGGGTTGTCTATTTTTGGTTTCAATCTATATGGTATTGCTATTGCATATCTTTTGGGATTTGCATTAGCAGGCTTTTCAACCTTTATGACTATTTTAGGAAGATATGATTTTAAAAATACTAATGAGGTGAAGAATATTCGAAGTTGTTGTTCCTTTTTGGAAGAAAATACCAGCAAAGGATTTATCTTTAATTTGATAACGACATTTGTCAATTTCAAGAGAGGATTTATACACTTTATTGATAATTGGAATAACCCACAAATGAAAAACATTCTAAAGACTAGTATGATAATCTTAATTACTGCAGAAAGCGCATGTATATTAACAGCCGAGACCGTTACTTTACTGTTTTATCAGTATTCCATATTCTTGGCTATTCCTCTTGCATTAGTCATAGGAACATTCACACTAACATTGGTCGAATCTACAAGGAAGATAAAAAATCAACGAAAGGTCCAGGTATGTAGCTGTGAAAATTTGGAATGTAAATACTGTTTGTCTGATTCACCGTCACATTTTGTAAGTCTATCTGATCTTAGACGACAAAACAAAGATGTGTAGTAAGTTAAGTATCATATTCTAGGCCAACATCCTATTCCATTAAGATACTTTCGCATAGAACATACTAGTTCATCTTTTGTTTCATAGAAATAGTTTGCACATACATCTTTCTTCAGATTCCTGTTTACTTTGGTTTCCACAGGATTTAGAAAAGGTGATCGTTTTGGTAGATACAAAACTATAAGCCAGTTAGATTATGTCTCCATATACCGTTTGGTCTTTTTGCTGACATGAAATGAAGCGTTATCAATAACAAGGATGTACCGATTGACACTTCTTTTTCTGACATATCTTTTGATGTTTCTCAGGTGATTTATGAAATCAACGCTGTTTCTTGTTTTACCTGTTATATTGAACTTGATTCCGTTATACGGATAAAGCAGTGTTATGAAAGCATTGACTTTCTCTTTTTTGGTTCCAGGGTGAACTACTTTTTGCTGCTCTCCTTTCGTCATGTATGTTCTTGTGATATAAGGCCTCATATACAACCAGGTTTCATCCTCAAACCCTGGCATTTTAAAAGAGCACGGGATGTCATCTATCTTTTCCTTCTTTTGCTCGTAATCCTTCTCTTTTTTTAGCAGAAGCTTTGGCTGCTTGTACACCATACCACCAAGGTCATGAACTATCCTCCATGTTTGTTTGGGGCTAATATTCATTCCTAGTAAAGAGGTAAGATATGTAGCCCAAAGCCTGATGCTCCATGTATTTTTCAAATAACCAAAGGTTGTAGGTGACTTGTTTATTACTATATCTTTTATCAACTCCTTATTCTTCTCTGTAGAGATCACAGGTCTTCTACCACCATTTTTTCTCTTGTTTCTTATACCATCCAGACCAAATTTTCAATAGTTGTTTATCCAGTCATCTACACATTGCTATAGTTGACACCAAGGTCCTTTGCTATGGTCCTATACGATAACCCTTCCATCTTTTGTTTTATAGCGTATGCTCTTCTATATTCTTCTTTGTCACGTGTACTTTTCATAAACAATAACAGTTCCTTGGATACTTCAAGTCTGAGAGGATGATACGGCACACATTATGATGAGTATAGCAAGCTAAATTCATTTGTATAATTACATAGGATGAATGTAAAATGTTGGTGATGGATTAGACACTTGACTTACTAATACCACTGATATTTGAGAATAACTAACATACCTTTTATATTACACCATAGTTGAAAAAAATAAAGATTAACAGCATTTTTTTACTAATTCAAATATGTTGAGGATTTAATGCAATCCTCCAGACTCCTTATTGAAATTAAACCCATAAGTAAATGAGTTTGTAATCCCATGTATTCCACCTTCAAAATGACCTTCTGTTTGGTTGTTGCCAACTTGTAAATGTAGTACGTTATACTTGTCTATAGATATTTCAGAGGGAACCGATCTCCACAATAACTTTCCATGTCCATATATATCAGATGTTCCTTTGACATCGATATTTCCATCATCTGTCACATTCACCTTATTTTCAATTGGTTGTGTAAAATTGGTAACCACCATGTGATGACGCATAGTACCATTCTCAGCTATCATAGTTATGTCTATATTGAAAGTATCCGTTACACCATTAATAACTTGAAAATCCCATTGACCACCTAGAAGCCATGTGTGATTTACACCGGTAAGCGTATTTATGGTTCCTTCTGAATCAAATGTTGGACCACTACTTTTTTCGCCTAAGGAAGGTAGCGAATCTGCAACTGCTGTTGAGGTTGCAAGGGAACTAAGGGTAGTTACAAAAATGGCAAGAAGTAAATAAATCTTGGAGTTATACATTCATCTAACTTAATCCAAGTTATTATAAAGGATTGTAGTACATTCGACTAACATCCTAATTAATCATGGTTCATGTATGTATTTCAATACCAGGATCAAAGTTTTTTTTACATGATCTATTTTATATCCTCTTGTACTCTCATCTCCAACTTCTGATTTTAGTTTTGATCCAAAGGAGTATTCTAAAATTCACATGTTTTGCGATAGAAAATAGACCGTTAATTTGCATAATTTCAAGTGATGTAAAGATGTCCTAGTATCTCAACATCACCTAAAAAGAAAACAACGTTGGTTGGTCATTGCATCTCGATTCTCTTAACGACTTGTATTGGTCAAATTAATGAAATAAAACCCAGTTAAAATAATTTGTTGTACATTAGTTGAATGGGCCACCCAATAAATAATATAACCAAACTACATAACAATGTTTATTGATGAGATATAATTGGATAGCAACATTTTATATCTATGTAATAGGGAGAGGAACGAGGCTCTTAGTCAAGACTTCATGAGTTAGAATAGGAAGTTTTTGCCAAGCAAATCGAATTTTCCTTTAATACTTTCAGATTTCTCGACTTTTTATTTTTCATATAAACTAGATAGATATTGGTCGGTATGTATACACTACATTTATTTAAAAAATAGATTATGG
>JAKDMR010000167.1 GCA_030452275.1 Candidatus Nitrosocosmicus sp.
CCGAAACAAATAGAGGGTAAAGATGAAGATTATAGAAGAGAGATTAGACTTTTTAGAGATATTTTGCGTTTTATTATTACAATAGATAAAAGAAATGAAGATGAGGAAGAATTTACAGAATATTGCGAATTGGATGGTTGTCATTTTAAAGAATTATTTAAGCCGAGAATTCTTATTAATTGGTTACTTATTAACAATGTTGATCTAAGAAATGAATTCGCTGGTCAACCTTATACCAAAGATTACCGTGCTCACAAAATAAGTTCACGAATTTCCACCAGACTGGAAAAACTAACAGAGTTAGGGGTATTGTCAATTCATGATAAAAAAGTTGAATCAGGACGTAATAATGAAATGACGTATCGATACCTTGTAAAAACAAATGGGATGATAATAGCCAGTATGTTAAACTTACAAAATTATAAGAGCGATTCGTATGAATATAAGAAAATATTAAAATTTATATTCAATAGATTTGTTGAGATTATCCCGAATCCGTACAAAACTTCTAGCAATTTTTATTTCCATTTCTTAAAAGAAATACTTGATAACTGCATTGGAAATCATCAAGATACTTTGTATTATTTCTTTGATCTAGTAGTTGAATCTCGTTATAATCTTCTTATAAATTTCTCAGAATTGAGGTACAAGATAAATAACATGATCTACAAGAAAATTATTAAAGATACAGAATTTAGATCATTATTTTATAAATCCATGTACGAATTCAAAACACCTCTTTGGTTACTATTATTGCAATATAATGATACCACTACTGATGATTCTTTGCTTAAACAGGAAAAGAAAGAGGCACTACAGCTTGTAAAAATGCAATTTAAATTAGACATAGAATCTCAGATTGATAAAGATATTCTAGAAGTTCTAAATACTAACAATCTATTAATCAAATCCTTTCAATATCGCCGTAAACAAGACGTAACACCTGTTACTAATAAAGAAGTATTAGAAGGTGATGAAATTGAGCGTATACAAGAGGAGCATGTCATAGACTTTAACTTGAGAATTGAATGGGAGAAAGAGAGAAACAGCAATCTTTCAAATACTGATCGTATAGTTTTAGTTGTAAAATGCATAGGCTGCGGTCATTTATATCCATATCCTTTTGGAATTGAAAAAGAGTCTTTTTCTGAAATATCCTGTGTATTTTGCAAAGGATACGCTATAAGACCACATAATGTCAAAAATTCATTAGATCATCTCTTTGTTAATCCTATCAAAAAAGAATAGTTATTATCATATACTAGGTAAAATTTCCGGATTCAATTAACTGCTTTGCTATTCCTTGTTTGCCTGATTCATCAACAGAAGAGAAAGCTTTAACAAGGTTCTGTAAAACAGAATCCATTTCTTTATATTTTGTTTCTAGTTCTTTTACTTTCTTGTTTTCTTCCTCTTTTATCTCATCGAATGCTTCTGGTTTTAAAGGATAAGAACATGAAGAACAATATTTATTTTCCAATATATTTGTAAGATTACATCTAGGACAGTTAGAGACTGACGGTTTCTTCATTTGAATTTCTTCAGACATTATTCCATTATGTTCCAGGATTCTATTTTTCAATTCATTACCCATTCTAGTTTTTATATATCGTGATCCTTGTTTTGAATTCATGGACCATCTTACCTTTTTCTTTAGGGCGTATTCAGGAAGGTAATCTGAATCTGAAGTTATTGCAGAATGTCTTATACAGTATGGATTCCATTTCTTTTCTCTTAATAAATAATGTAGTGCATCTTTTTCTTTGAT
Source organism: Candidatus Nitrosocosmicus sp. (assembly GCA_030452275.1). Taxonomy (GTDB): domain Archaea; phylum Thermoproteota; class Nitrososphaeria; order Nitrososphaerales; family Nitrososphaeraceae; genus Nitrosocosmicus. The sequence goes on from JAKDMR010000167.1 coordinate 1,769, forward strand.
ATCGGTGATTTTATCTGCTTCTAATAATCTAATTATTCTCTTTTGAAGCTGTTTCATAATTTCATTTATTTGATCAGATCTAATAGGTGCACCTGTCAAAAGATTACAAATTAATCTTGCTTCAGGTTCATTTTTGAACGGATGTTCATTAAGCCAGTCTCGTAGATATGGAAATGAAAAGGTAAGTAGTAGTGGGCCACTGCCAGTCTTGGCCTGGTGTGGAATTTCACCTTCACCATACTTTTCTCTTAGTCGTATGTGTTTGATTTTTAATAAGGTAATTTCATGAGGACGAGCATTGAGGTCCCATAATAACGCCAGGGCAGCTTTATTTCTTTTGTATGGTTCATATTTTATTATTGTAAATATTTCTTCTCTATCCCATATTTCGGTTTCAGAATAAGGACTTGATCTTTTGGTTCTTTTCATTTTGATATTGATGAATGATGGAGTATTCCAATTATCATGGGACTTTACATCAATTTCCTTACCTCCTTTCGCCGTGTTGGCCAGCCATCTATAAAAATATTTTATCCTCCAAAGATAGTCATTCCATGTTGTAATCCATTTTTTATCAGGATCTTCAATTTCATTCTTTTTCTTTAAATTTAAAAATTCTAAGATTTTTTCTTTATCCTGTACCTGATAAAAAGTTGTATTTTCTCCAATATGCTCTGCAAATCGTATGAGAACTTTAATTAACCCATTTTGATAATTCTCGGAAGTATCAATACTTGTTAAATATTCATAAAATTCTCTTATTAGCTGTCGATTGACTTCATTCTCTACCTTGATCTCTATATTTTTTATAGTTGTGACTAATTTAGCAGGCATTGATGTCTCCTATTTGTAATATACTTGATGAAATATTTGAACCCATGTGATTAGCGGGCCCGAAGGGCTTCAGGACGATATCGGTCCTTTAATGTAGATTCTTTCATCCTATGTATTAAATCTAAATTTAGATGTCATGGAATACTATTTTCAATTATTAATGCTCGATTTCTTTACATTAAATTTGCCCTCCACAAAAACAAGTTCTTCTGGACAATTAACAATGAATTTCATGAGATAACATGATCTGGAAAATTTTATAATACATTCTTATCTTGAAATTCAAAATTTACTAATTGAAGACAGATTTTTATATGTTGTATGTCATAAAGAATTTGGAGATAACAAAAAAAATGAAAGGTGACTGTATTCCAGAATCACAAAGGTACTTTGATTCTTCAAGAAAGCGATATAATCAATCTCATTAACTGCAAGACAACATTAGACAGTTTTCTAAGGCAACTCTTTTCTGTTATGGAAGATGGGTTTAGAGATTTCGCAAAAAAACAAATAGCAAATCCTCCAAGACATGAGTTTTATTTTGACAAGGGATCTGTTGAAGCAATGTCAGCATCTGACAACAAATATTTTAGCTGCAAGATAGTTAACACACACAAAGATAATCCTGTATTTTACGGGCTTCCAACCATAATAGCTAATGGAATCCTGGTGGATGGAGAAACCGGATATCCTCTAATGGTAACTGGTTCAACAGTTCTTACTGCACTAAGAACAGGAGTTGCATCTGCAATAGCTACTAAATACCTTTCAAACAAAAATGATAAAAGCATTGGAATAATAGGAAATGGTGCGCAATCACTTCCCCAATTACATGCCATTTCAATGGTTAGAAACATAGAAAATGCATATATCTATGATACAGATGAGCAAGCTTCAAGATCCTTTAAAAAGTCTGCAGAAAATTTGTTTGGAAGAGATTTAGATATACACATTATTAAAAGCCCGCAGGATGTATGTACTCATTCTGATATAATAGTGACGGCAACATGTAAAGATAAATACGCTACTCCTATTGTAAAAAATAAATGGGTTTCTGAGGGAACTCATATCAATGCGATCGGAGGAGATGCTCCCAATAAGGTTGAGTTAGAAAAATCATTAATTGACAGATCTAAAGTGATAGTAGACTTTATTGATCAGGCAGTATACGAAGGTGAATCTCAACAAATACTACAGAGTCAAATCCATTCGGATTTAGCTAAAATAGTAGCAGGATTAAGCAAGGGAAGAGATAACGAAAAACAAATTACAATATTTGATTCGGTTGGATTTGCAATGGAAGATTTACAAGTGTACAAGCTAGTATATGAAATGGCGATTAAAGAAAACATAGGTAATATGGTGAATATCTCTTCAATACCTAAATATAGCAAAAACATTTACAAATCATATTTTGATATCTAACCCAGGATTCATTTTGGATAATCATAAACATGTTCAATCTAACCAAATGGATAGATCTCTTATGTAATGAACAGTGTTTAGTCATTTTTTCTAACGATTATTATCCATCTCGCAACCATATAGAAGATATTTATCATTATTCTGAAGCTTATCAGTCAAGACATTAATGCCTGATATCCTATCATATTTAGCCTGTTTCTGAATATATCATTCATTAGATCTCTTGCGCAATTAGCACCTATGGAAAAATTATCATAAATTTAGCAACCATCATCTGATTTTCAGATGTTACAATATAGTTTTTACAATTACTATCATTTCATAAAATTTTAGATGCTGTCTAGTTATACAAACAGATCTAATAAATATATCTAGTTGATTAGAGAAATAAAGTGAAAAAATGGCGATATTGTGGATTCCAATGATGCTTAAAATAAAATAACCTTTCAAGTTTATGAAAGTCATTAGCCAATAATAGTCAAGTTGTTGTTGATATTACTCTTTTATTGCTCAAACGGAGTTAACAGCGGATTGGAGACTTGCATATATTATGGCATTGTCTAAGGATTTAGGCGTTGTTTTCAATAAGTGATATTTTTAAAATAGTAAATATATATAAAAAAGGAAAAAAAGAGCAAGAGTGCCAAAAAAAGTAGAGAAGACGTACCTTCACAGACACCTGTCTTAGAGAAAGACGACATGGTTCTTTTTGTTGCAATCGCCATATCTACTGTAACGGGTATTTTGGCACCCTCTTTGGGAATAATTTTTGAACCTCATCTTCTACTTCTTTTAGGACTTTTGTTATTCGTTAATTTAATTAAGATGGATCCTCAACAGTTAGGATTACAATTTAAAAAGCCCCTACCTATCATATTATTAACTGCAATCAAGATTTTGGTAATTCCCGTTATACTATATGTAGTTACAAACATGATTTATCCACCACTTGCTATTCCTGTATTACTGCTTTCTGGGATATCAACGGGTTTAGGGGCACCATTTGTAATAAATGTTTTTGAGAGAAGCAATCAGTTGCCACTAGTTGTAGGAGTAATAATCTCAACTTCAGTCATCGTTCCATTTGTTTTGCCTTCTCTTGTATATCTTTTTGTAGATGTAGATAAACTCAAAATTCCTTTTGCAGAAATGATAATACTGTTAGCTGAGGCTCTTTTCCTACCTCTATTTGCTGGTTGGTTGGTAAAGGCCAAAGCCCCAAGGATAGCAAAAAAAATTGAAGCGAATTCTTTCTTGCCTTCAATCATCCTAAGTTAAGTCTCACATCTTTGGCCAACATCCAATTCTTCTAAGATACTTTCG
>JAKDMR010000168.1 GCA_030452275.1 Candidatus Nitrosocosmicus sp.
GACCTCTAATATATAAACTCAAAATCCTATTTTCAGAATAATGACCTCATCTGATAACTCAAATACTAAACTCTATTGTTTATATTATATATTACTTTTTTTATTATATCCTATTATGCGTGTAGATCACATAGCGATAGCTGTAAATGATGCAGATAGAGCTCTCGAGAATTATAAGAAAATCTTGAAAATTGATAAAATTGATGTAGAAGAAGTCCCAAATGAAATGGTAAAAGTAGTAATGCTAAATTTGGAGGATACTCGACTAGAGCTGATTGAACCCTTAGAAGATACTAGCCCAATCAGTAAATTCTTAAAGGAGAGGGGCGAAGGCATTCACCATATAGCGATTACTACTGATGAAATAGAAAATGACGTTAATCATGCTAAAGAGAATGGGATGCGATTTTTGGGAGAATTGAGAAATGGGTCTTATGGACGCAAAATTACTTTCATCCATCCAAAATCACTTAATGGTGTGCTTGTAGAGTTTTGTCAGGCCCCTCCTCATTAGAAAAAAGAAACCTCTTTATTCTCAAGTTTCGACCTGCTTTTCCTGCTTTGGTCAAGCTTATGATTAAGATTAAATAAAAAGGAGATTTATTAATCTTAAATGGAAATTCGTGAGAATGTTTACAAAATCAAAAATCTGAGTGATAATGGCATTACTGTTACTCTCACATTAGTGGAGGATATTGAACTCGAGCCGGTTTCGCAGCAGCAAATGATGCTAGAAGCCATAAACAGGGCAATCCCAGATAAGGAGATGAAGGATCAACTACAACCGATCATGGAGGCTATGCTGAGAGCACAACCTCAGACCCTAATTCAATCTTACCCCCAGACAAGCATTGTAATCACGATGCCTAAACGAAATTACGAGACTTATGGAAAACCTCAAGTGGGGGAGTCTTTAATAATTAATATCCTAAAAAGGTAAATATTGTTGTCTAAAGTATCAGGAAAAAGACAATTAAGATGCAGAAACATTCTGATTTAGGATTCTGCAATAAAATTTTAATATCAGGTCAAGTATCATAAACATATATGGATAATGATAGGCGTTCAATGCCAATATGTTTTACACCGGGACAAATAAAATTGCTTGAAGAATATGCCAAGAAGAACAAAATGTTAAATTCAAGTCAGGCCATTGAACATATCATCCTATCTTTGGACAAAAACTGATTTAGCTCTTTAGCATCAATTAGGATCAAAAAATCCAAATTTTTATGACACTTTATTTTTCTTAATTTGAGGCTAAATTTGTCGTACTTGAACTATACCAAAGATTTAACTCCAACAGAACCAGATTAGCCTTTCAAAAAGACTCATCACTAAAACATATCATACTCTAATGTTCGTAAATATTAAATCCAATACCGCAAAGGTGGAATAATTATTATGTAGTTAGTTAGTTAGATTTAAGATAACTTATGGTTTTTTTGTCATTGTTTAAGAAGCACAGGTGTGATATGTGCGGAAAGAGATTTCGAAAAATCGAAGATGCAATGCATCATCAGCTATTGTTTCATTCTAATAACCAGTCATATGACTGCTCTAACTGCAGGGAAAAGTTTTCCGATATGGATAAACTAAAGGATCACATCCGAAAAAACCACTCTTATAAAAAATAACAATTTTCTTGATTGTGTTCTTTTCTTAGAAACCTAATTTCTCAAATATTTTCCTGGTTATTAATTACATTCCCTGATCAATAAACCTGAAAACGTTGTGATGGTTGAGGTAGCGATAATTGGTAATGCTGTCTAACTCTTAGCTTTTTCCCACATGTACTCGTCTTGTGATAGCTGTCTCCAGGCACCCACAGTCCCGCATCTTGGACATTTCTTACCTAGCATGAAATGTTCTACCGTCTCATTGTTTTTTGCTTTTATAATGTCTCTAGTCCCGCATTTACATTTCATAATATTTGACATCATAACTTCATGTATATGAGATTCAAATATATAAGATCAATGCACTGCGGCGAACGATCCAACTTCAAAAAAAACTAATTCTGATATTCTTCCCCTTTTTGACCATAGTGAATTTTTAAGATCTGTCTAGTGATTCGAACCAAGATACTTAGGTTCCGCCTCCCAGTTGAATACATCAGTTATATTGTCTTTGACTACATACCAAAAGTCATAATTTTCGCTTATTCGATCACCAGCCAAGTTTAAATCTATTTTACCAGTAATACCATCGTACGATTCGGCAATTTCTACCAAAATCTCATTAAAGCCTTCACCGCTCACATCTGCCTGATTCCTATCCATAGTGGAATTTGTTACTAAACTTTTTGAGGCAATCCAGAAGGAGTCATATGCAGTGGCTGTATAGGTCATAGAACCATCATGTTCCCCATCTGTATCTCCACTCGATGTGCCATCCATTACATGTGATGTCTGATTATCCATGCCAACAGAATACAACGGATTTGTAAATCCGGTCTGTGTTGCGAAGTTCGCCGAGTCTATATTTTTTGTGAGATGGTGGTTCTCTGCGATGCCATCACTTCCATACCAACTTACCTTCCCAAGATTATCAAACAATTGGGCCTGAATCAATATCGGTGTAATTTCATCGTAGGAAATGACATATACACCCACGGATTCCTTACCGTACTTTGTTATCGCGTCCGATACCATGGTATTCATCTTTTTGAGTTCTTGATTCCACATGATAAAGTTAATCCTGTGTAAACTAGTAGCAAATTTTCCTGTATGCGGTTTGTAATTAACACCTTCCTCTGTCTTACCTCCGAGTTTTTCAAAATAACTTTTGGTAGCATTAACCAACTCATTACCGTAGATATCGGCCCTCCAAAAAGGAACGATAACCTTGATACCATCGTCCATCATCTTCTCGGCCATGACCTTACCTTGGCTTTTATCGTCGGGAACTAATCTAAAAAGGCTATCTCCACCTATTGAAAGCTTAGGGGAAGTGCTAGCATAGCTCAAAAGTGTAATATTATTTTCATTTGCGAAATCAAGGACTGCAGAAACAGCCGTGCTCGTAGCGGGGCCTACAATCACCCTCGCTCCAAATGAATATAGATACTTAATTGCCGCGAGAGATTCTTCCGGGCTAGTTTTTGAGTCTGCTACCATCAGTTTAACTCTGGATGACATATTATGGTATTCAAAATATCCATTAACGTCTCCTTCGGCCTTTTCCAATGAAGCAAGAACAGGTTTTCCTATTGAAGACAACGAACCAGATAGTGGAATGATTGCTCCAACTATGTGTTCTTGGTAGATACTATTTGATTGGGGCGGTTTATGAAATGTTGGATAAATCCATGATATTCCTGCTTGATTTGCTAACAATACACTATTTATTGGTAAATACAAAAGAATGAGAACAAAGGCTGAAGGTATGAGGAATAATAAAATTATCTTGATCGAAAATATTTTTCTAATTTTTTTTGTAACAACGTTATCTGATGTCCTCAGGTCCCAGGTACTGTAGTGACGCAGATACCATACTAGACCTCCTGCAATAAGTAAATAATGTGCAGAGAGCAATATGGCCGATATCCAAATCTGTTCTACAAAAGCCGTCAATACTATAATAGCAAACCAACTATCTCCGATAACTATGGCTAATAATCCAACAAGCTCACATACCCAAGGTATAAAATGATGCCTTTCATTTTTGATATTGAGAAGAATAGTTAATGCCAGAACGGTAAGGATAGAGTTCAAAATTGGATAAGCTATTGTGACTATAAACAACATCAGGCCCCTAGAATTGGAAATTTCCGTTAAGCTAAGCATCAAATTTAGTATGTAAATAAGGAACAAGCCTGTCCCAATAGACACAAAGTATATTGTTTTCTTGTTTGTTATTTTACCGAGTTGTTTATAAGTTACCAGCAATCGATAGATCAAAAATCCATAAGCAGATAACAAAAACAAATCAGCTAGCGATGGTACTGGGGATACTATATCAAGGATTATTTCATAATATCCCCAAATGATATTTGCGATGAACCAGAATACAAGCCCAATGGTAAGATGGATAGCCGTCTTGTCCTTTTTTATGTTGGACCTATCCTTTATTAGGGCTATCAAGGATAATCCCGCAGCGATAGATGAATTAATTATTAACATCCAACTTGAATAAATTATTCTACTGTCTGAATCTGCTAGAATGATTACGAGATTTGCAACTGCTATTGCTGAAAACAGAGTCACAAAAAAATACAAAGGTCGCAATTATTCTCTTTTTCTTTGAAGATTCAAAAGGCCTGTTAAACTTTGAGAATTTTCATCTCATCAAATAGCAATTGACCAGGGGATAAAGCCCCAAAAACCTTTTACTTTCTCTTGTACCTGATTGTATTTCGAATAATAATCGACAATAATTTTTGAAAAACATTAAAGCTGTCTTGGAAGCGAGTCACCTATCAATGCAGTATTAATACCTGCTAAGTCATCTGGGCAAGTTTGAAGCACCAGGATCCATTTTTAACCTAAATGAAAAAAGATTTCAAGCTTTACAACCGAACAAAAAATGTAGGATTATTTTATTTTTACAGCGGGACTATTTATTACTACGTTTGATTTTTCTATAGAGAGTTCACCCATTGACTGCGCATCCATTATGTCAGCTGCAGATTTTAGAATTCTTGCTTGAGATTCATTATTCCATTTCACATAATTTATTTCAAATAAAGGACTATATCCTTCATCTCCGGAGGCGGCTGATGCAACTGGAAGTTGATGTTCAAATGTGCCATTTCCTAATATCCCATTTGTAAATACAAAACCCTGTTGACGAGCAATTTCTGGTGTATCACCAAGAGTCGGTGCATAATTAACGTCAAATTTGGTCGTATTTGTAACTGAAGAAACAATCATTTCTTCAGATGCATCCGTACTTATGAAATATGATAAATTTCCATTAACGAAGCCTTTTTCAACAGGAATACTAATGACCATGGAATCGTTACCACTGCTGGTGGTATTATCGGTTGACTTTAATAGTCCTCCCTGAGATAAATTACTATCTTGACCCTGTGCTATTACAGATGATAACATAGTAACGATAGCGCTCAAAGCAACTACAACAGCCAAAAAGGACATAATATAGGTAAAAGTTTGTTTCATCGTCAATTAGTGTTTATTGTTCTATAAAAGAATTTCTTTAAGATGTTTTGAGCGTTTGTTTTGGGTTAATGTAAACGGCGTAAGTGAATACGGCACAATTGCATCTATTCTGTTTCATTTATTATAATTTATGTGCTGCAAAAATTCTCATCGATTCTTGTACATTATGTACATTTTTATTATTATTTTTTGATGCTTTGTATCCTAATTCCTTATCCTCTC
>JAKDMR010000169.1 GCA_030452275.1 Candidatus Nitrosocosmicus sp.
ATATTGAGTCGGGTAGAGAACTATATTAATGATGAATTGAAAAAGCATAAAAAAATATGTTTTGCTTTATTAGATTCGGAGAATTTTAAAGACATTGCTGGGGTTGCGAAAAAAGTTGAATCATTAGGTGCCTCCGCCATTTTGGTAGGAGGTTCATCAGCCATAGATCAACTGGATTTAGACAAATTAGTAATATCTATAAAGTCCATAATATCTATTCCTGTCATTTTATTTCCCGGAAACGTTACAGGTGTATCTCCAAATGCCGACGCAATTTTATTTACCTCATTACTAAATTCCGAGGATCCATATTTTATTTCTGGAGCTCAAGCATTAGGTGCATTGCTGGTAAAAAAGTACAATATTGAACCATTGCCAACAGGATATATAATAATTGGTGATAATACTACAGCATGGTTTATTGGGAGAGCAAAGGGTATACCTTTTGAAAAATCTAATATAGCTGTTATGTATTCGTTGGCTGCGCAGTATTTAGGTATGAGGTTTGTTTACTTGGAGGCTGGATCCGGTGCAAAAAAGAATGTATCTGCGGAAATGATTTCAAATGTTAGAAAGTATTATGATGGCTTATTAATTGTTGGAGGGGGGATTAAGAATTCCTCAATAGCTAAAGAATTAGCCGAGGCCGGGGCAGATATCTTAGTGGTAGGAACATTATTAGAGCGGGATCCAGATTGGGAAAAAAAATTTAACGATATTGTTGTGGCCATTCGTTCCTGAATAAGTGCGATTGAATAATTATGAATTTGATTGATGAGGCCAAAGTAAGATTAAAAAACATTTCAATACCAAGTTACTATTTAGGGTATCAAATTAGTCTACTGGAACAGGTAAATAAGCTTCATTTGGTAGCCGAAAAAGCAAGAAAAAAAGGTTTGGATGTTACGACTTATGTTGAACCAAAAATTGCCTACGACCTATCTGACAGAGTTGCAAAAATGCATAATATAGATATATCAGACAGATTAAGGACATTACTAAATTATACTACAAAAGAGAAAGCGGCCCTTAAAATAGCCGAGGAAATTGCAAAGGGGGAATATGGATCTGGAGATCTTAGGACAAGATTAGAAAATGCGGTTAGGGTAAGTTTGGCTGTGGTGACGGAAGGAGTCACTGTCGCTCCATTACAGGGTATATCTGACGTACAATTGAAAAATAATAAAGATGGTTCACAATACCTTTCCATTTCTTTCGCTGGCCCAATAAGATCTGCTGGAGGGACTGAAGCAGCACTAACTATGCTTATAGCTGATCACGTAAGGAGAGTGTCTGGACTTGCAAAGTATCAAACAAATTCTTTTGATGATGAAACTGGCAGGTTTATAGAAGAATTAAGATTGTATGAGAGGGAAGTAGGAAACTTTCAATTTAAAGTCTTAGATAAAGATGTCGATTTCTGCATCTCTAATTTGCCTGTTGAGATCGATGGAGTAGATACAGACCCAGTTGAATTAGTAATTCATCGGGAGATGAAGAGGATAAAAACGGATAGAGTTAGAGGGGGAGCATTAAGGGTTATGAACGATGGTTTGATAGGTAGATGTAGAAAACTCACAAAATTGGTCGATACACTCGAGTTAGAAGGTTGGGACTGGCTTGCAAATATGAATGGTGCAATCCAAACAGGCGATGATGATACTGTGAGTCATAGAATGTCTGAAGTAATTACAGGAAGACCCGTGTTATCTATGAGTAAGAAAATTGGTGGATTCAGGTTACGATACGGAAGGTGTTTTAATACTGGATTCGCTACGATAGGAATTCACAATACGATTCCTGTACTATTGAATTCTGCAGTAGTAGTTGGAACGCAAATTAAAATGGATGTCCCTGGAAAAGCTTCGACAATTGCCCTTGTAGATACCATTGAACCACCAGTAGTAAAATTAGATGACGGAACGGTCTTGCAGATCAATACAGTAGAGCAAGCCCTAAATTTAAGATCACGAGTAGTCAAAATATTATACTTAGGAGACATCCTGATTAGTTACGGAGATTTTCTTGAGAATAATGCACAACTATTACCAGCAAGTTATGTTGAAGAAATATGGGCCCAGGAATTATTTGAAAAATTGAGTCACATCAATGAAGTCAAAAGTGACTTTGTTGATGAATATGATAAGTTAGTTAAATTGAGTTCTAATCCTTCTACAATACCACTATTTAGAGAGGCATTGAAAATATCGATCCAATTCGACATTCCACTGCATCCTAAATATTCCTTCTACTGGGAAGCTATATCAATAAAAGATTTTTTAATAATTAGAAATGTCTTGATATCTTTTATTTCTCTATTTGACAGAAACGAAAAGATTGAATCAACTACCGAGGAAATTAGCCTATCATATGATCATAAACTAAAAAGTATTCTAGAGAAACTAGGCGTGTTCCATCGTCTAAATACATCTAGTAATACTATAGTACTGTTAGATGGATCTCAAATTTTTGCGTTAGTGTGTTTATGTATTCCCGAATTTCAATCAATATTCTCATTGTTATATGAAACTCGCAATAAAATCCATTTTTCAACATTTTCTAATTATGTATCAAAGGACGGATTTATCAGAGATATAGGTGAAATTGCTGAAAGTTTACAGTCGGAGAAGGGCGAAGGTAAAGCAAATGTCATCAAACTAATAAATTCCATTTCATACATTAAAATACGTTCAAAATTTTCTTCTTCCATATCGGTGAGGGTCGGTAGACCTGAAAAAGCCTCAGAGCGTAAGATGAAACCCCCAATTCATGTTTTGTTTCCAGTAGGTAACAAAGGGGGTCCCATGAGAGACCTCCTAAAGGCTTCGAACGCAGATTCTTTTTATTCGGAAAAATCAAATCGATATTGTTATAATTGTAATATTCCATCCTTAGGTACCAACTGCAACTATTGCAATCAAGCGACTCCTATCAAATTTATTTGCAATGTCTGTAAAGTTGAATCTCTAGATTTATCGTTCGATCCTATTGATAATATAAAAAAAAGGAACAAATGTTTAAAGTGTGGTAACGAATATAAAACATTTTCTCCTATAAAATTTCCTTTAAAGACCTTGATAGAAAAAGCCGAAACAAGGTTGAGCTTTAGAGTAACTTCTCCTTTAAAAGGAGTGAAAGCATTAATGGGGAAAGACAAGGAAGCGGAACAAATTGAGAAGGGTATTCTTAGAAAAAAATGTGGTTTATCTGTGTTTAAGGACGGTACCATAAGATTCGACGCAACGAATGAACCTCTTACTCATTTCATGCCATGTTTTATCGATACATCCATTTCAAAATTAAGAGAATTAGGGTACAAATTTGATTATCGACAGAATGAACTTAATTCTGATAGACAAATCGTAGAATTGCTGATTCAAGATGTTATAATTCCATTAGATTCTGCAAAATATCTCTTAAAAACAGCTAAATTCATAGATGAAGAATTAGTTACCTTATATGATTTACCACCGATTTATAATGCCTATACCGAAAATGATCTGATTGGACATTTAATAGTAGGATTAGCTCCTCATACTTCAGTCGGTATTATTGGGCGTATAATAGGTTTTACAGAATCACAAGTTTGTTTGGGTTCTCCAATATGGCATTCCGCAAAAAGAAGAGATTGTGATGGTGATGCCGATTCGATTATCCTACTATTTGATGCATTCTTAAACTTTTCATATTCTTTCTTACCAGATAAAATAGGCGGATTAATGGATGCTCCATTACTAATACAACCTATTGTATTACCTCATGAGGTTCAACGACAAGCTCATAATGTTGATATTGTGGAAAAATATCCACTAGACTTTTATAAAAATACTTGGTTAGGGGTTAAAGCAGCTGATGTTTCTGATACGATTGAAATACTAAAAAATCGAATAGGGAGTGATAAACAATTTTATGATTATGGGTTTACCCATACTAGTGGCACTTTAATATCCGACATAAATCGAAGTGCTTATTCTACATTAAATACAATGGGCGAAAAATTAGAAATGCAAATATCAACAGCAAATCTTATTAATTCTGTAGACACAAACGAAGTGATCTCTATGGTCTTGACTACACATATTATTCCTGATATAATGGGTAATATGCGTTCTTATTGTTCACAGTCGTTTAGATGCAATAAATGCGGTGATAAGTATAGGCGAATTCCTTTGTATGGTAAATGTCTTACTTGTAATAATACTTTGCTACAGACGGTTACTCGCGGTTCGGTAGAAAAATATGTTCTTTTAGCAGAAAACTTGAGTAACAGCTTTAAAGTCACTAGTTATCTAAGGAGTAGAGTTGAATCACTTATTGTGGAGCGAAATTTTGTTTTTCAATCAAAGAAAGAACAACCTACATTGTTTGATTATTTATAAAATCATTGATTTTGGTTTATTAGTTTGCAAAATTTATTTGATATGGTTTTAAAGTGGCCAAATTAACTACAATTGCTATGCCTGGGGTAGGAGTAATTCCCATAGCGCGCTGAAAGGGTGTTTGGGTTTGCCACGCGCCAGAATTCGCTACCAAAGTTCCCTTATAGCTATCCACATCAATTACGTGTACATGACCGGAATGGAAAATATCCGGAACGTCTTCAATAACCATCATATCCTCTAATTCTGGAGCAATAGGTGTTCTTTGACCGTATATAGGTGAAAGATGTCTTGATTTAAGTAAAATTTTCATCGCCTCTGCTGGTTTAGAGTAACTTAGGCCAGGAATTGTAGCAATCGTATCATCCAAGCTTTGACCATGAAACATTAATGTTTTTACTCCGTCCATATTGATCATGCAGGGATTTCCTAGCATTGTGATATTACTCAATGAGTAAATCTTATCAGCATATTTTCTTGGTATTGCTGGTTGAGGCAATGCTCGTCTTCCCAAGTCATGATTTCCTGGAATCATAAAAACCTTGATATGTTTAGGAATTTTCGCCAACAAATTTGTAGCGTGCTCCATCTGGGAAAATGAATCCTTTTCAAATAATTCTCTGTCTTGATGCGGAAATATCCCTATTCCATCAATTAGATCCCCACAAATACAAATATACTTTATTTTAGAAACAACATCTTTGTTCTCTTCTTTTCCATTTAACCAGTTCAAAAACATTTGAAATTCATCTTCCATGAAGAATTTACTGCCTATGTGCAAATCAGATATTAACACACTGTATACCTCAGAATGAGATCTATTTGGAATTCTGTCTGGTACATCTAGTGAGAATATTTTTTTTATTATATGGTTCTTTCTTTTTGAATTATTCTCAAGTTCTATCATTACACTGTCAATAATACACATCAGACGCAACCGAATATAATCAGTTTGTACA
>JAKDMR010000170.1 GCA_030452275.1 Candidatus Nitrosocosmicus sp.
TATATACAACCATATTATCATCTACTTATTTCAATCATAAGTTTCCATAAGGACAGATAATTCCAATTTATAAATTAAATTACAATTAATAGCGTCGTGCCTCATCACGAATGAATGGATATAAGTAGTTCTCCTAGCGAAAGTGGACAATACAAAATAACCTTCAGAAAGAAAATTTCTAAGGAAGTCTCTTTCCATTCAAAGCAAAAAAAATAAATTAAAGCAGAAATTGAATTGCTTATTCAAATTTGTATTTCAGTTCTAGTACCATCAGCGTTGTACCTGTAGACTTTTCCATCCTCCTCATTTAGTGTTTTTTTATGAGCACCATCACAAAATGGCTGGTTTTGGCTTAACCCACACATGCAAATCCATTTGCTATCATTGCCAACTTTTACTTCCATGGGTCCTTTTCCCTCCTTTATTACGTATCTTACCATCAAACCAACAATGATAATTCGAAATATATAAAATATTTTTAAGATTTAGCTTTTCTATGTTTTACAGTTCAGATAGCATGGTCCATCAATTATCTATGATTTCTCATTTAAGGTAAAGTGACCTCACATTTAACGGCACAGACAAGAGCAAAAAGTACCGCAAAAATTTGCGCTGAGACCTGTTTAGGTTTATCTTGTACAAATTCTTCTTTCAGGTAACGACAATCCATTCAAAAAGCTTATCTCCAAAAAAGTATGATTTAAAAATCGATAAAATTTTCTACTGGCCCATTTTTCTTGATCAGTTGCCTAAATCCTAAATAATCTGACAGTTCATTCGAAAGATTTTGAAAGACCAACTAATTATCCGGTTGATGAATAAAAGTCATCCAAAGTCATAGAGGAAATTAGGAGGGAATAAAGAAATGTTTAAAGATTGTAACAAAATCTCAAAGGATAATACCATAGTTAGCTAGATTCTATTCTATGACAATAAACCATGCTATTTCACAACAGGAAATTGATAAATACTATAAACTTTTAGAATTTATGAACTTGATAGTAATCGAGTCGTCATAGTTCTTCAAATTGAGTCTTTTTAGAAGAGTTTCGAAGTCGGCGTCATTATCAATATGCTTTCTGTCTTTAACCGCTATATACTGATTATGAATATTCTTTTCAATCCTATCATAATTTGAATAAAACCAACTAAAATTGTCTTTTAACTTTTCGAATTTTGCATTGTCAGTATCGCTCGTGGAGATTTCGGAATACATAACACATCTTTTATCGTATAGAAAACTGATTGATAAAAATATTATGTTTGATTTGTTTTGAACTGGTTTAACTGCGTTGAAACAGGATAAGGAATTAGCCTAACAGGACATCATGAGTTTTTCAAAACGATCATTTTGATTAAGTCTACTACAACTACTGCAACCCTTTCTGAATAGATGACTCAAGGTGAATAATTATTTTCTAACGAATCGGCCATGGACGCACATCGAATCTAACGGTTAAAACCGGTATATAGAATGTAGACTTGTGGATTTAATCCTTCCATCGCTTTACGTAACTTTTTGTTGACCGCCCCGTAAACCTCAAATCTGGTTATCTGGGATATTTTATGAATCTTTGGAAGACCTGTATTTGACGTAATCCCTTCCGTATGGACACATACTGCTTCTTGATTATTGTAAGTCTCAGGTACAACGCACCTTGTATCAAATTCGTCGAAATAGAATCGATAATCTATTGTATCAGGTTCGTTAGCCTCTACTAGATTACTCATTTCCATTATGATTTTTTGCATTCCATTATTTTCCCTTCTGAAATAGTAAATTCTGCTCTAAAATGTATGGAATGCTGTTACATGATACCTCTTCCTTGAGATTTTGACTCACGGTCACTCTTGGATGTTTCTCATTTGATACAAAATTAAAGACATAGTAATAACAGCAAACAGAGATTAAGTTCGGAACGTACTCCAAATTAATTCTTGATATTTCAAAATAACGCAATTATCAAAAATTAAAGTCCGAGTACTAGGGATATATCTGATTACAATTAATGCAGACGAGATCTACTTTAGAGAGATGTTGTTGATTCTCCATTGGGAGATTACATATATCGCATACAAAATCTACAATCGGAATCTTGGCTGTGTCCATATCCAAATAATTTGTCTTATCACTTATTATCTTCAAGTTTTCCAGTTTGAGTTTATGATATAGCATTACTTTCTCAGGCTCTCCGCCCTTAAATTTCTCATATTTTGCCAGATTATTTCGAACATCATTATCAGCAGACATTCTAAAATAATTAGATGTCAACCCTTAAAATCCTACTGATATGGTAAAATTTGCCTAAAAACTCAAATAATCAGATAGAAATCTTTAATCTTTGATGATCTCCATTGAATCAATTATTCTACAGCGTTTTCCGCCCTTGCACAGGGGTAATTGATAATGAGGAGAAAGATCTCTAAGATAATGCTTTGACTAAATCATCAATAACAACATCTCAAACATGATAAAGAAAAGTAGCAAAATCAAGAATAGGATCAAAAAGAAAAAAGATCAATGCTAGAAAAAGGAGAAATAATGCTCGTGATTTCCCATCATAACGATTAGGATTTAGATTTAGATAAACATTTTATTCTTAAGATTACTAAAAGCAACAGATAACTACTGGTCATGGAAGTGGATTACCCTAGATTTATTGTTGATTGTATGCTAGGAAATATTGCAAAGAAATTAAGAATAATGGGGTTTGACACCGAATTCTGGTTAGATGCAAACGATGAATTTCTAATCAATAAGAGTAATCGTGAGCAAAAGCTATTGATAACTAGAGATCGAGGACTTTATTTGAAGATCTCAAAATTGAGCAGAAATGGATTGTTACTCTCTGATGATTATGAAGTTGAAAATTTGGTTTTTATATTAGAGAGATGTGACATCAAACATATCAATCCAGTTCCGAATTTAAATACCCGATGTACTATTTGTAACGGAACACTCAAAAAGTTTGCCAAGACAGTTGTATCTGATCCCATTCCAGAGAAAGTATATAAAAATATATCATTAATTTATAAATGTTCAAAATGTTCGAAAGTTTACTGGGAAGGAACTCATATAGAGAATATCAACAAATTCATAGATAAGATCAACAATTCGTTAAGGCAGTATAGGTAGGTCAATATTTTCGTAAACAATATTTGGTAATTGGATATTTTCTACTAGTAGTCATCATCATGGTTAAACATCCGTTAAGATCCTAGAATTAAAAGAATTGATTGTGTATTTTAGTAAATTTATAAATTTGATGCTTCATAAATAGTCTTGTGGATTGCGGTGCTAGCTCTAGATTTTGTCCCGATTGATATGATAACATTCTGAATTTTAATAAGTGATTGTCCATGAAGTGCTCGCTCATAAATTCTATAAATGGAAAACGAAGCGAAATACGGTCTTTTTTAAAGAGAATTTTTTAGTTAGTTGATCGGTTTGTTCATAAACATGATTGAATTTTCTAACAAGTAATACCGATGTATGGTGTGTACGCGTTTTCAATTTTTGCGATTTATGTCTCTAGACAATTTTACCTAGGACATCTCCATGCACTAGGAGAATGATTGTGTTCAACATACCAAAAAAAATACAAATTTATAAAAAGGTATATTATTTTTTTAGCAACTTGAATGCATGGTTTCCCAGTCCGGTTTGGATGTAATAAGTTATCCATAACATAGCAAGAGGTTCTAACAATCTTGCTTGTTCGATTTCCCCTATGTCAATTGTCTCCCAACCAAATGGGGTTAATAATTCTTCAACGATAAAGTCTTTAGCGTCCTTAAAATTTCCACAAATAAACATAGTTGGCGGACCTCCCGGGAAGTCAGGATGAATCATATGTGGATTACCTACAATATTAAAAGCTTTTACAACTTTTGAATTTGGTAACAAGGATTGAATTACTTCACCAGCTGATTTGTCATACCCGAGTGATAGCTTTGGTACTGAATCCTTAGCAAATTCTAATGGATTTGTTGTATCAACGACTATTTTATCATTAAAATTAGATGAAATAGCCAAATTAATTGCATTCTCAGTGCCCTCCCATAGAGTGGAAATGATGATCAATTCACCAAAAGATGCCGCTTCAACAAATGATCCTACAAAAGCATTTTCCTTATGTTTGGTGTTCTCAATCCATTTTTGAATTTCTTCTTTTGCAGAGTTACGTGTTCCAATCATAACGTGGTGGCCAAGATCTATACAGCCATCCGCCAATCTTCGACCGACTTCCCCTGACCCCAGTATACCTATCTTCATATTGAGGAATATACATTGAAGTGATTAAAACTTTGAAAATTAAGTCAATGTAATAGATCCTATCTTGCTCCCAATACATGAATGGAAAAGGAACCAATTTTCTTAATTATTGAGTCATTATATTCAAACTATTCATGTTTTCTCAATTATATTTAGGATGTTCTGGATGGAACTATGGCGATGCATCAGAAAAGGGTGGACGGTTGAATGTATTTTACCCAGATAATAAAACGAGAAAATTGAGCTATTATTCTCAATTTTTTAATACAGTTGAGATGGACGCTACTTTCTATAGGAGATTCTATGAACACATGAATGAAGGATTATTTATAGGAATGACAAATGCAACGCCAAATGATTTTAAGATATCAGTCAAAGTCCCAGAGATAATTACTCATGAAAAGAGATTGGATATTAACAAAAATGTGGTAACTGATTTGAATTATTTTCTCAAAAAAATATCGCCACTCGAAAGTAAAAGTAAATTAGGCTCGATAATAATCCAATTGCCACCGAGTTTTACTATTAATGATTCCAATAGATTAGAAAAGTTTTTGGATGCCTTGAGAAATCGGTCTGATCTTAAAAATCACAATAATATTGCCATAGAATTTAGGCATAATTCATGGAATACAGAGGGGGTTTTGGAATTACTTCAGCATTTTGATGTAGCATCCGTCTTAACTGATTCTCCTGCACAAGAGAATCTAGTATTTTTATCAAATGAGAATAATTTAACATCCAGGAAATTGGCAGTAGTTAGATTCGATGGAAGAAACATAACTAGAGGGCATTATTGGTATGATTATCTTTACTCTGAACAGGAACTTATTCCATGGATAAGAAAGATCAACAGGATAAAGGAAAATACAGATACAATTTTTGTTTATTTTAATAATCACTATAGTGGAAAGGCAATCGTGAATTCGCTACAATTTAAAGAATTAATAAACAACCCGCCCTTGCCCGAAAATGAAAAGAGGGTACTAGAGAAAGCAAAGAAATATCTGAGGCGGGGTCATAATTGATTTTAGTAATTTGTTCTAGTTTTCTAATTG
>JAKDMR010000171.1 GCA_030452275.1 Candidatus Nitrosocosmicus sp.
AATCACATTGTGGCACTAGCCAACTTCATTACCGACGCCGCCTTTTGTCTTGGATACGTTCTACTTACAATCAAAAAAATATTAATATAAATCTTGTTCTTAGATAATTCATAAATTCAATTTTTAAGTTACCAATAGGTCGATTAAGTCGGCATATGGTAAAGGTTCTTGAATTCGCTCAGAATAAGAATTGAATGTAAAATTGATTATTGATTAAAACAATCCAGACTGGAATTGCTTTGAATATTTATTATCTCTATGCAAAATTTAAAAACATATAAAAGATTCTGCAAAGGGACAATAAAATAGTTATGAAAGCTGAAGATTATGCAGAATTGTACAAGAGTAAAACATTTGAATCCATGAATTTGTATTTCAAATCCAGAGACATTTTTCCCGGAGGGATAAATCATAACATTAGATACTTTAAACCTTATCCTTTTTTTACCACCAAGTCACGTGGTAAATATTTATTTGATGTTGATGGAAACAGGTATTTGGATTTTTGGAATGGTCACTGGGCCCTTATCCTAGGGCATTCTCCAGAGATCGTGACATCGAAGCTAAAGAAGCAAGTTGGCAAAGGTACTCTCTATGGGACCGCAAATAAAGCAAGTTGGAAACTAGGCAATGAAATTAATAAGGCCATACCTCTGGCAGAGAATTTAAGATTCTGTAGTACTGGATCAGAAGCGACCATGTATGCAATTCGTTTAGCGAGGGCTTCGACAGGCAAGAGGGTGATTGCCAAGGTAGAGGGGGGATGGCATGGTTTTAATACAAACCTCTTGCAATCGGTGAATTATCCTTATGAAGCAGATGAAGGTATGGGACTTATTGAAGATGAGGGTCATTTTATTGAATCATTACAATTTAACGATTTAGAAAGATCCATAAAAGTGTTGGAGTCTATCAAGGATGATCTTGCAGCTATTATTGTCGAACCGGTTTTGGGTGGAGCAGGATGTATCACTCCTCAGGACGGGTACCTACTTGGATTACAAGAATTTGCGAAAAGGACTGGAAGTCTATTTATACTAGACGAAATAGTCACGGGGTTCAGGTTTGCCTTTAATGGAGCTATGAATTTATTCAAGTTAGACCCGGACCTTTTTACCTTAGGCAAAATTATTGGTGGAGGACTTCCCATAGGAGCAGTATGCGGAAAGAAAGAGATAATGAAAATGGCAGATGCAACCGTAGACAATAATAAATCCTCATATTGTTCGATTGGCGGAGGCACATTTTCTGCAAACCCACTGACAATGAAGGCGGGATATTTTACCCTAAAAAAATTAAGAAAAAATCCAGGAATCTATGAGAAAATCAATAGTCTAGGAGAGATTGCAAGAAGAGAATTAGCAAAATTATTCGTTGAGCTCGGTATACGTGTCCAAGTGACAGGAATTGGATCTTTATTCATGATTCATTTCCTGAACGAAAAGACAGAGAGGATAGAGAATGCTGTTGACGCAGCACTAGGTGACAGAGAACTGTTAATTAATTATAATCTGGCACTAATGGCTAAACATGATATATTTTTCTTGCCAGGGAAGATGGGAGCATTTTCAAACGCCAATGATAAGAAAGATGTAATCAGAATGGTCGAATCAACTAGAAGGATATTTGAACAAAATAAACAATAACGATACTAAATCATGAGTTTTATCAAACTAATCATCCATCCTGTATGCTAATTTTCTCTCCACAAAGCCTTTTTCTTTGCCACCAATATAAAAAAAACAAAGTACGCAGTTTGGACAAGTAATCCTAAAGAGATGGACCAACCCTGAGGTACTGGGAAACCCATTGAATATTGCAACATTAATGAGGCATGAGTGGTGGGAACAAAATATGAAATGAATTGTAATTCCACGGGTAGTTTTTCTATTGAATAGAAGACTGGAGGTATAATTGCAATAATAACATTCACGAAAGAAATTAGCTGTGTGGCATTTCGCATATGTAGCATGTGAGAGGACAAAAAAAATCCTATTGAAGACATAGTCCCCCAAATGAGAAAGATATTTAACAATAACAAAGGGAGGAAATTCAAAGATACTGAAAAATATACAGCAAGTGACAGTAATGCCATCAGGGCTGGCAGCCCATATAGTAATTGTGATAGGGCCAATCCCAGCATATAGGTTATTGAGGAAACCGGAGAGGCAACAAATACATCTTGCATTTTATATTCAATTTTGTAGAATGAAATATCTTGACCTAAAGCCAAACCGTAGCCTACTAATGCCATAACCAGACTTCCAGCTACCGCAAATTGTACATACTCGCCACTACTTACTACAAATAAGATAAACAACAATGAAAATGGGGAAATAGCCGTGAATATTAATGACAGCGGATTTCTTCTTAACCAAAGGAATCCGGTCATATATGCAATGATAAAGATCTGTTTGGTCACTGCATAGAAATTATTAAGAATATTCATGACTAAAGTACGTTTTCGGTTTGGAGAGATATATATTAACTAATGAAAACTCAAAAGTACTAATCAGTTTGTTGGGGAAAAGGTATATTGCCCAATTCGGTTCAACCAAGATGTGAGATTGAGATCTATTACAACCAACGGAACAATAGATGACGAGTCAATTTTCATTTCCTTGAAGCCACAATTAATTGACCAGATCAAAATTTTAAAAGGAACGAACTTGGCCTCTAAAAAAATCATTAGAGAAAATCCCGGATTTGGAACAGATGAAGGCTCCAAAAATGATGAGAATCAACGAAGACCCAGCTTCTGGATTGAAGGTTATGGCTGCTCTGCAAATTTTGCTGATCTAGAAATGATGGCAGGACAGCTAAGATTACGAGGATTCTTGATGGCTGAGAATCCCGAGAAATCGAGTATTAATTTGATAGTAACCTGCTCAGTAAAAAATTCTACCGAACATAAAATGATTAATCGGATTAAGTACTTGACTAATACTAATAAACCTTTGATTATCGCCGGTTGCTTGCCGGCAGCGGATATGAGTTTAGTAAAATCTGCCAATTCACACGCGAGTATTATTGGACCAAATTCGATCGATAAGGTGGTTGAGGTCGCTCATGCAGCAATGGGTGGACAAACCGTGTCAAGACTAGAGAACTCAAATATTGAAAAAATAAATATTCCTAGAGTTAGAATCAATCCTATAATTAGTATCGTTGAAATCTCAACTGGGTGTTTAAGCGAATGTACCTTTTGTCAAACAAAGCTCGCAAAGGGCCACCTAAGAAGCTATAGAATTGGTGAAATAGTTAAACAAATAAGAGAAGATTTGGGACATGGGAGTAAAGAAATTTGGCTTACATCTACGGACAATGGATGTTATGGACTGGACATTGGGACTAACCTAGTAAACATGTTAAGGAGCTGTGAAAAAATAGAACAAGAATTTAAAATAAGACTCGGAATGATGAACCCCATGTATATTAACAGAATGATAAACGATCTATCGATGCTATATTCAGAAAGTAATAAGCTATTTAAATTCATCCATATACCCATCCAGAGCGGGAGCGAAAGAGTCTTAAGAAAAATGAAAAGAGGACACACGGTTAATACCACCAAGGATCTTATCACGAGATTGAAAGACAAGATTCCTGAAATCACAATAGCAACAGACATTATTACTGGATTCCCTACTGAAACTGATGAGGATTTTGAACAGACATTAGATTTAATATCATTCATAGATCCAGATATTGTTAATTCATCGAAGTTCAGTGCTAGACCCGGAACTGCCGCATCGAAATTAAAGAAAGTCAATGATGACATAATTTTATCTAGATCACAAAGGCTGCATAATTTAATCAAGACAATAGCGATAAGGAGAAATTCCAATTGGATTAATTGGGAAGGGGGGATGCTCATTAATGAAATTGAAAACGGAAAGTTGAAGGGTAGAAATGATTATTACAAATCAATAACTCTAGATCGTGATCCTGAGTCATTTTCAGAAAGGAAGACCCAATCTAACCATCATACAAGAATACTTGAAACTAAGGTCTATCAGAAATACACCGATAAAAAGGAAGAAAATATGATTATCAAAACTGGCCCTTATAAGAATAGCACATTGTATTTTGACAATCCTTTCATGGGCAAGAGGATCAGGGTTAGAATAATAGGCCATTCAAATCATGTCTTGCACGCTATTCCAGTTTAGTCTACGATCACAAGGTATCACACAACACTTTTATCTTTCGACTAAGGTTTGTTAATGACCATTGATGAATGCTAATACTTTGAATGCATGCATCATCGGTGTTGGGAACGCAGGGATAAAGATAACAAATGAAGTATTGGGAAAAGTAAACTTAGATTATCTTTTTTTGGAGAATCATCCCTCAACCAACTCAGATGGTGATAATAAAATTGAAATTACAATTCCATCCAGAATTAATCCATCATTAGACCAAATAAGAAAAAAATTATTTGAAGCATCAGATGATATCTTGGTAAAGGTTAACAAATACCAATCTATTATCATTGTTGGAAACTTAGCTTCCAAGTTTGGATCTGCAGTTTTGCCAGTCTTATCTCAAATGCTAAAGAATAACATGAAACGAGAGATTATTTGCTTAACCATACTTCCTTTTGGATTTGAGAAAGAAAAGTTATTTCGTTGTGGAGTATCTCTCTCTTTTTTATGTAAATTCGTTAACAGTGTTATTGTAATTGATAACAATGCAATAGTAAGAAATGGGAATGAGATATCCATTGACCAATGCTACAAGATTACGAATACAGCAATTGTCGATATAATAGTTCAATCAGTGAATAAGAGTTTTCCAGATAAATTTAATTATGTCTTTTCTAATAAATCCACAGAAGGTATAAAGGATGCATTTATAGAAACAATGGCTCAGTTAACACAAAAAATTGATATTAATAGCATTCAAAAATGCTCGCTCTATTTGTATCAACCTGCTGAAAAAATATCAATATTGAAAAATGTAATAGAGACGACCCATAATTTACTTTCAGAAGCTGAACAAGAAGTAAACATACTAGAAGAAGGGAATGAAATTACAAAATGTCATATCTTGGTAAAAACAAATAAAGACATTGTATCAGGATACGATCCGCTGAACTTGTTGATTCCCAAGAAAAATATTCTAGATTTTGAACCCGAGATCGCAATGGACGATATTCGATTACCTTATTTCAAAGATATTGAATCAGGGCTTCCTTTGGTTAGCAGAAGATCCAGTAAATGATTTTGATATTTAAAAAGAAATAAAATCTATTTGTAAATCCATAGTCGGGTATTTTTTATATTTAGAATATTTTTTATATTTAGAAATTATTGATAATTCTAA
>JAKDMR010000172.1 GCA_030452275.1 Candidatus Nitrosocosmicus sp.
ATAATATTCTATAGAAATGATGAATGTAAATTCTGATTGAAAACTACATCTCAATTATTTTTGAAATCTAGAAAAAAATGGAATACGATGGGTACATCTAGAATCCAGCCAGTAGAACAAACTTTAGAAAAAGTAAATTCCTTGATTCATGAAATTGGGATTACAAGAATTGCAGATATTACAAATATGGATAGACTTAGAATACCTAATTTTTCAGCCGTATTGCCTGGAACTGAGGATTACATCTGGGTATATAGTGGGAAGGGCCCAACGAAAAACCATGCAAGGGCTAGTGTTATTATGGAAAGCATTGAAAGGTTCTCATCATTACCTGCAAATTATGACGGAAAAATTCAAAGGGGAACTTTTAAAGAATTATCTCAAAGTTATAGTGTTCTAGAATATGATGAAGTAGTGGAACCAGTTTCATTCCACTTAAATGAAGAAATGATAATGGACTATTGTATCGGTTATGATTTATTGAATAACACGGAAGTATTGGTGCCTGCTCCATTGGCAATTTTCAGATATACTCCATCGCCGCCATCAGTAAATCCTTACTCTTTTTTCCATACGAATGGATTGGCTTCTGGGAATGTACTCGAAGAAGCAATTTGTCACGCCCTATGCGAAGTTGTAGAAAGAGACGCAGTGAGTTTGGCGGAATTCACTTCTAGTGCATTTCAGTATCATGTATTGAAAACTGTTGAAAATTCGCTCATAAAAAGGGGTTTTCAATTAAAGCCATTTGACTCAAAGAATTTTATGGATGATGATTCGATTTATCCAGAAATTGTTCTGAACAGCATCGAACACGTTCCTATCAAGAGAGTCGTCAATAGATTTAGACGTTCTCAAATACCATTGACAGTAAAGGATATTACTTCCGACCTCGGAATTCCGACTTTCATAGCAAGTAGTGCCGAGTGGGTTAATCATGATTATGGATATCTGGTAGAAGGTCATGGTACTCATCCAGATGCACGAATTGCACTGATGAGGGCTATAACAGAGGTATCCCAATCAAGAGCAGCTAATATTCAAGGTTCAAGGGATGATCTAAGAAAGATGAAATATGATCCTGAAAATAGTGATGAAAACAGATCTTGGCAATTCATAAGATCAAAGGAAAAGAAATCATTTTCAGATGTTCACACATTTTCCTATGATGATATATTAGACGATATAAAACTTATTCTGAGTAATTTAAAAGCAAGAGGTCTGAAAAAAGCTATAGTAGTAAACTTGACTAATACAAAACTAAATATCCCAGTTATTAGGGTTATTGTCCCTGGGTTGGAAACATTCAAAATAAATAAAGCAGTTATCGGCCAAAGAGCTAAGGAAAGTGTCAAAAAATGGTTAGCTCCAAACCTATAATATTTTTAGGACCGTCTCTATCAAGAGAAAAAGCAAAAAAAATTCTGGACGCAGATTACAGACTACCAGCTAAAAAAGGAGACCTCCTACAGTTGATACTAAAGGAAGTTAATATAGTTGGATTGGTTGACGGATATTTTCTTCAGGATTATCCACCTACACCTATCGAAGTGTATAATTTAGTCAGAAAAAGAACAGTAAAGGTTTTCGGATCATCGAGTTTGGGTGCACTTAGGGCAGTTGAACTCGGCAAATATGGAATGATAGGAATAGGAAAAATTTTTAGACTATTTAGGGATGGACTTTTGGACTCTGATGATGAAGTTGCTGTGACGTTTACGGATTATACAAATTACAAATCCGAAGCATTGATTGACATTAGATACAATTTGTTTTTGGCTCAAAAATGTAAGATCATAGACAATAGGACCGGAAGGTCGATCCTTAAAGTATCGAAACAGACATATTTTCCTTATAGGACATACGAAGATATTTTGGACAAATGTAAATTAAAATATCCTGAAATCAGTTTGCAGCTTGAAAGCTTTAAAGATTATATCCTAAACAATAAAAAGAGTTTGAAGGAAAGGGATGCTGTGCGATTATTAAAACACATCAAAAGTATCCATGACCCTTGATATCCATAAAGTTAATTTTATATTCGCTCCAATTTATCTACAATATTACTCATGAATAATATCTTGACCAATTTTTTTCATAGTATTGAATCACGGTATGTTTACATAATATTTTTCTATTTTTCAGCATTCATGATGTTGTATATAACAATGTTTGGAATGTATTGGAGTTGGGTAGAATACGATAAAACCGGTGCATTAAATATAGGCGAAATAATCGTAAAGAATGATTTAATCTTTGATGGATCTGGCAAATTGGTTACCTATCTTGCAATTTTCTCGGTGATTACCTGGTTTTGTGTTACCAAAATCGGTTATAGCAGAGTAAAGAGTACACCTAAAATAGTCCGATCCGTATTATCTGTATTATCGATTATCTTGATAGTTGTTGCAGCTTATGAATTTACTTACAATTTTACGGTGTGGGGAGCATTGATTACCGTAAATACAATAAATAACACTTTGAATTTTGATGAAATCAATATAAGCTATCCTAACCCTGAAACACCCTGGAATTTAGTTTTTGCGACTAAAATGACCCTTGCAGCTCTAATAATTTCTTGTCATGCTTTTTATATTATTCATAGAGCAGACAAGAAATCATCTATTTATGTGAAAGAACATCCCTGAATTATATGTATGTGCTCCTCTCCTCTTCCTTAACCACTCTTCCCTCTCATCCAAAACTCCTTCCTTTCTTGCATGTAGCATAAAACCTAGATTCTATCGAAAAAAATTCAAGAATTCAAGAATTTGCTTATTCTCAAAGTGATTGGAAATTGCTATTCACAGATTGCAAGGGTTGTTTATCTCATACTAATATCATATTTTGGTACTTGTATTTGGTATTGGTCTAGTTGTTTTTTGAATGTTACCTGACCAAGTGTCACTTATGAAAATCACAAGATTTTTTATGATGATTAAAAAGCTATTGATAGTGAAAATCGGAGCAATCTCGGATACACATGATGATGTTGAAAATACTGAAAGAGCAATAAATATTTTTAACTTGATGAAAGTAGATCATGTTTTCCATGCAGATGATTACGTGTATCCCGGAATGATTAATTTATTTAAGAAATTAGACAAAGAGATAAAATTCTATGGTGTTAGGGGGAACAATGATGGGGAATTGATGGGTATAACAAAACAGTTTGATGAAATTAAAAATGCTCAATTTCTAAATGAATTTGGAAAACTCAATTTATTCAAAAAAATAGGCGTATACCATGGAACAAACTCTGATTTGTCAGGATCCTTATTGGAAAGTCAATTATTCGACATTTTGATACTCGGTCATACCCATATCAAAAGAATTGAAAAAATGGGCAAAACACTTGTGCTAAATCCTGGACCCTTGAACAGGGATTTCTTTTCCAAAAAAACTAATGACGGTCCTTGCATAATCATCTATGATGAAAAGCGCAATACGGCAGAATTTGTAGACATTAATAGTACTAAAAACACAATGTAAGATTTCGGGAAATGATTTGAACTTTGTAATTTTATTCCGTTGATAACAGCTCAAATGAGCTCTACAGAGTTTATTCAGAGTGTAAAAGCAAGAACAGCACCAGCAAGAAGAAAAAAAATATGTGTTGATACTAGTTACTCCTACGATTTAATCACTCAAGGTAAATAATATATAAAATCATTGATATGGTACTCTGTTATCACATGAACCGAGGGAAAAAGTGAAATTGAACGAAACAAGTTCTGATAAAAACACCAGATCTGATAATGCTGTTAACATAAATAATGATCAACCTACCCAAGTTGGAAATCTTACTGGTCATGATATTAAAGCCAATGAGGTAATTTTGGATGAGAAACTAGCTGCTAACGGTCCGGCGATTCTTGATAAGGAAAATCTTACCAGTGTTGCTCCGGTGACAGGGTTAACTTCAAACTATTTTTGCTTCGATTGTGGAGCAGTGTTGACTACCATCGAAGACAAAATACAGCATGAATTAATCGAAATTGAAAGAAAGAATCGAAATGATTTAGAGAACAGCTATTAACTAAGAAAGGGCAGATTAAAGGAAGAAAGTAAATATTGTAAACTTTATTGTTTTTGTTCTCAGAAATGTTTAAGGATTGGGTCCTGCCTTCTAGATTGTTATGATATATTAGGTATCATTATGTTCGTATCTTTGAATATCTATAACTACTTTATCCCCAACCTTGATTTTTAGGTCGTCATATTCTTTCATGGTTACTTTGAAAGTAGGGGCATCGCTTACTGCGCCTCCACCAAACATATTAGATATATTTGACATAGCTTTAGGCAGATTCTTCATAAGGTCTTCTGGAGAATTAAAAGCCATTACATTAGAACCAAAAGGATTCATTTGCTTATCACCAGATTTTAAATATTCATTTGGATCCTTGAATGATACGTATATATAAGGAGACCCATCAGTGGATGCTTCAATTTTGGCAACTATGAATTCTTTTTTCATTTATACTTATTAGTGATAATCGATATAATAAATATTTAATTTTAAAAAAGAGATTTTATTTATACTTCCACTTTCTAAGGAAACGATGTATGTGTCTCCATCTGGACCTGTTTGTATATCCGTAAGGCTACCAAACCCTGTTCCCAAAACAGAATTGTTTAATTCTTCTTCTGAATCAATAATCGTGTTCTGTATTTCCAATCCGTTTATTTCGTCATTTAATTTAAAAAAATACAGGTTACCATTATTATTATCTCCTACTAAAATATTGTTCCTGCAGTCGGGCCCCAGGTTGGTACTATTGATGAATTCTAGGTCCGTGACCGCAGTAGGCTCAAGCCGGCTTATCTCTGGATCTGAATAATTAGAATTGGGTGAAAGGAACACGAGATCTTCTGTTTCGTCAGCTGATGCATCTGGACCCGTTATTGATCTCCATCCGCTATTATATCCCGGCTCGACTAGATTTATTTCATCAGAAAAGGATGGACCATTCTCTGTATTCCAAACATCTCCAGCAATCGGATCTACCACAAGACCAAAGGAATTTCTAATACCATATGCAAAAGTTTTATCAATAATTGGAACACCGCTCCCTACAAAGGGATTATCGACAGGTGCAGAACCTGAATGTGGATCAATCCGATAAATAGAACCAGTATAGTCTGGATCTCATCCATTCTCAAAATTCTGTAGTTTAGTTCTGTGGTTCAAATCACCGATTATAACGCAGAGATTGTTGTCTTTGCCTAGAGTTATCTGAGGCGGGGTCATAATTGATTTTAGTAATTTGTTCTAGTTTTCTAATTGACTA
>JAKDMR010000173.1 GCA_030452275.1 Candidatus Nitrosocosmicus sp.
TGAAGACTATGTTGTGAATTAAACATGACAAGCATCAAGACACTTCACTTATACTGATATCGGCCTTCTCAGTCATTACGACGACAATGATGGTGACACCCAACTCAGCTGATGCTACAGTTTTGAAGAAAAAATCAGCTAAAGTCGCTGAACATCTTGATGTACCAATAGCAATTTCAGGAGACAATACATATCTCGCATGGTGGACCAACGACACAGGTAATGACGAAGTAATGTTCAGGTCATCCAATGATGGCAGCACAAGTTTCACAGATAAGATTAATCTAAGTAATACAACTGATGCAGACTCTCAAGACGTAAAAATAGCAGCAGACGGTGATACCGTTATAGTGACATGGTGGGAACGAAATCAGACAGCAGAGGAACCAATTATGAGGATAAGCACAGATGGTGGTGAGACATTCGGTTCTCTACTATCACTAGCGGCTAATGGAACTATTGGAGCAGACACCGAATAGAATATCATGTACAAACTTTTAGTAATAGTTGCAATTGCATTGGCAATAGTGTCGGGCCAGATTGGACCTATCGCACAAAGTTCCTATGCTACCACCACTCTAAGACAATCACAAGAGCCATCAGAAGCAGAGGAATCCGGTACTGAATCAGAGAGACAATCGCAAGCTCGAGAAGAACTTTCTAATGCCGTCGGACAACAAGAGAATGCGAATGACGCTGAATCAAAAGATGAGCAGATCATTAATGGTGAACAAAATGACAATGAAAACAGTGATGATAATGAGGAACAAGTTAATATTGATAAAGCACCAGTAGCTATCTCAGACGGTAATGTATTTGTTGTATGGTTTACGGATCAAAATACACTAAACAGCAATTCGGAAGTGTTATTTAGATCATCTACTGATGGCGGCACGACTTTTGTAGATAAGGTTAATCTAAGTAATACAACTGATGCTGATTCTATTAATGCCGAGATAGCTGCAGATGGCGACACCGTTATCGTTACGTGGTGGGAACGAAACGCAACTAGTATTGAGCCGGTGACTAGAACTAGTATAGATAGTGGACAGACATTTGGGCCACTACTAAGATTAGCTACTAATGGAACTGTTGAAGCCCCTCTAGAATAAATTGAGTCAGTTAAACAAGAAATAGTAAGTATATATTTAAAAATGGAGGGTTCAAACTACAGCGAGTCATAATATCATTCCTAAATCAAGTATCATTTAGTTTGGGCGCGTGGGGATTAGTTCTGATATCGGTATTTTAAGTAGAATTCTAAGTGTATTGGACAAAGTTGAATAAAAGGATTATGATAAATTGCATGGTATTTTTGTAATCCACCCCATTGGGATACTGTTTCTAGAAGCGATTATCAATATATTTCAAATGGATAACCTACTTTAGTCATTGTAAGAACGGTCTAAAATCCACTTGTCCAGGAATATCTAACAAGTCTATTTCATTTGCCATTTTAGCGGCTTTCTCTGTTTCCCCGTCCTCATTCATACATTTATCATAAAATACACAGTATGGACACCTGTTGTTTCTTACTTTCATGTTAAGCCGAGGAAGTATAGACACATCATTTTCCTTAATTGCCTCTACGAATAAGTTTTTCCTGCGCATCATTTCGTTTTTGAAAAGTTCCCGGGCTATGTCATCCTTCGGTAACAATACAGACCAGCTTTCTATGTGAGGACCTTTACCATCAAACGGCCGGAAGAAATAATCGCCTTTTTCATCCGATTTTAACCATCGCATTTCCCTGTTACTATACCTAATTGATATGATCCCTTTTTCTATACCGGTTATGGTAAGATAATAAAGTAACTGTCTAAGATATGATCTAAATGCGTAATCAGTTATATCCAATCTTCGATTACTCTGGGTATCCTTCAATTCTATAATCACCTCTTTGTCCAGAATATCTGGATGAGCAATCAAACCATCAAATTCTAAATCTGCCTGTGCCACACCCATATTAGCCAGATCTGTAATCACAAATTCACTGGCCTCTCCCCTAATGAAATGATTGATGGATTCGTCTGTGAGTGGTTCAAGATCTGGAAACTTACGTCCATAGTATTGTTTTCGAATACAGGAAGAAGGCAAAATATCGGAAACATGTACCTCATCCTCAGATCTCTTCCTTTTTTCATATCGTGATCTGAGGGAATTTTTCAATAGATCAGTAAATTCACGGTCAGAGCGAACAACAATGGTCATAATAATATTCTATTTACCGCCTAATTGCAAATTAACATTATGCTCTCTTAATGATCTCAAGTTCTTTTTTGGAAAAAACGCCACCTTTAAGCTTGCTAACATTTCATTATATTAGCCAAGTGAGAGGATGCAGGTGTTGCGTTGTTACAAATTTTACTATCTAGAGTTGCGAGTCTCGCATCTATGAGCTGTTCGTTGATACTTTTTGTAGAATTGACATCGAAAATATTGGTTGATTGGCAAAAAACAATGCCTTCTATCTCTTTCAAATCCGCAGATTGATTATCCTCAAGAAGATTTGTAGAATTAGCTATTGGCAATACAATAACCGGAGAACGAATTGGACATACCACTGACATAAAGTGAATACCGTCTTGGTGGATAGTTTGATCGGAAGTGGTTGAATCGATGAAAGCAAGTGAAACGAGTAAATTGCCGTTTAGTTCCACTGTATAGTTATTATTGACTTCCGTAATCTTTCCAGAAATTGGTGTTGGTTGAAACAACTCTACAGTTGTTTGAGCCCAAATATCAGTAGAATAGTCTGAGAACCATGGGATTGAACTTGCACAAACTAATACAAAAAAGCTAAAAAAAAGATAAACTCTGGTAATATCATATTTTTTCAGACATTTATTTGGTAACTTTCTGAAACATTTTTAGAATAATCAACAGGTTCTGCCATCATTTTAAATCCCGATTACTACAAAAAAGGTGGATTGATTTAGTTGGTCTTTATGTGGGAATTCAAAAATTCAACAGTTTTCTGCCATGCGTCTTTCAGTTCATTTGGAGCGAAACTTTCTCCAGTTGGATTGGCAAAGGCATGTCCAACTCCTTCATAAATGTAAATGTCGTTAGTAATGTTATTAGCGTTCAATGCCTCCTCAAATTCTCTAACTTCTGAAACAGGAATAGATTGATCTTCGCTTCCAAATATTCCTAATACAGGGCCATTTATCTTTGAAAGTTCTTGTTGATCAGTTACCAGATTACCATAGTAAAGCACAGTTGCTGCCATTGGGCTTGTTGCATCAGCATTCAGTGCAAGCTGGAGAGCTTGACCTCCACCAAAGCACCATCCAATAGAGACTATCTTTGATGAGTCAACATTATCTAGGGATTTTAAATAATCTACCGCTGCAAGCATATTTGAATTAGATTCATTTTGATTTTCCCTAGCACCACTTACCAAGCTCATCGCCTCATCTGGGGAAGTGGCTACATTGCCGTTATACAAATCGACTGCCAAGACAGCATAGCCTTCCTTTGAAAGTTCATCTGCCATGTTTTTGATATGGTCATTTAATCCCCACCATTCATGAATCATAATGACACCTGGTAGTTTAGAGGCTGACTCATTACCTCCCTGTGTTGATGCAATTTCTGGATAGACAAGATATCCGCTAATATCATTATAGTAAACTACATTTTCTTTATGCAGTGGAATTAAGTTGTTTGATAAAGATAGTGTTCCATTTGAAGATACAAAGTTGCCTGAAGTTGTGCTATCATTCGAAATTGTGATGGATTGTTTGCTACTACTATTATCTTGTGCATTCACAATGTTTATGCCTGGAGCAATTATCAACGATAATATCAACAATGTAAGGATTGAAAATCTAGAATCGGTCTTTTTATTTTGTTGCAAGTCCATGTTTGATAGTAGGCTTTGAAATATTTTAATATTGTTTATGTCTGAATGGCTCTTCATTTAACGAAATTTGTTCCAGAAGGAGATTAAAGCGATGCAACCAGAAATCCATTAGTCTACAACGGCATGTATTCATACATAAAAGAAACCGGTATCATAGAAATTATTTGATATAGTAAAACACGAACAAAATGGTCTAATCGAAGGATCGGAGTCATGGGGATACGATTCAAGGTTGAATAGAATCTAAGGTTAATTTGACACGAGCGTTTTGAATAAGATTCGACTCCATCCTGAGAAGTTCAATGCTGGCAATGCTGACTTATTGAACTAATATTACCCGATACTAACAGTGAACGTATAGCACCCATGAGTCAATTCTTGGACCAATTCTGGGACAATAGATTGCATAGTCTCAAGGAATATTCAGAAAGTAAAGGAAGTTTACAAAAATGTGGGCTAGTTCATAAATGGTACTATCATATCCATTAACCTTTTATACTAAAATTGATTATATATCTACCTCTATTTCGAATTCCGGTTAAATAATGTGTTCCGTATTTAAGTAACATTTATGTGTTCGTAAAACGCATGACAGCGCAAATGAGGCTATTGAGAAAAGCAGTTACTAGAGTTAGACATTATAACTTGACGTCTATTATATTCTTAAATAACAATTTCCTACAATATATGAATTTAAAGATATCTTGACAGAAAAATGAATTAGAATTTTAGGTTACATATTTCTTCATAGCTCTTGTCCTTTGTGTCTTGTAATAAGCGATTTTTTATCTCATCTTTCCATTGATGCCGAAGAGATATATCTGAAGAAAATTGAGACATCGGCGCTAGAGAGACAAGACTGTTTAGCGATTTGATATTTTGCAGAAACTGAATATTAAGAATTTCACGATTGACAAGGGCAAAATAAATTGAGGTCTATGTGATTGGAGTAAAATAATTATCTACCGTTAAGACAGGCCCACTCAAAAGGGTAAAGGTCGGAGACGTAGTCAGCCTTGCCAACTAAGATATGATCTTTTAACCTTTGCATATCATTCCATTCAATTTGGAAGCATTTCTTGGTCAAGATGTGCTCCATTCGATCCAAGAAGGCATGTATACCAGGAGCAAAACCAAGAAAATAGTGGAAACAAAGCATTAGCACGTAGCATAAAGTTAAATCATCTCTAATTATCTTAATTACTATCCTATAATCAAAATCAAATTTAATGTCATTCAGTATTAAATTGTATAAGAACCCTATTACTCAGCGGGCCCGTGGGGATACGGTTCAAGGTTGAATAGAATCCTGAATATTAAATTTTAGCACAAAAGGTAGAACCCTTATTCATTTAACTACTTCGCTCATATTGGCAAATGTTTCAGCCAAGCTTAAGGTAATCTAACACGAATTT
>JAKDMR010000174.1 GCA_030452275.1 Candidatus Nitrosocosmicus sp.
TAATTCGTGTTATCTTACTTTAATCTTGGCTGAAACATTGTCAATAAGAGCGTAACTAATTATGACATTACCGGTATCAGTTGTGTCGCTTTTGTATACATTGGTGTCGCTTTTTTGTGTCTCCAGTTTAAATAGTCCATACAAAGGCGATTAAAAACCCTCTCTATACCATATTCATTAATTAAAAGTCTTTAAAAGGGTCTTCGAGACGTCCCAGCTCGTGATTCTTTGCATTGTTGTGTAATTACACAGTACTCCTTCTCTGTGAGAAGTGCTTACAAAAGGGGGAGAGGAGGCCTAAGTTCAAACACTGTTAGCTTTGGAACGTTATCTGGTGCTCATTTAATACTATAAATTATTTTAATTTATCTAACCCTTTTGTTCTTTTTAAATCATTATAATTGTCCTTTTCTATGAGAAATCAGTGTATCGATTTTCCAATGGTCAGTATGACTGTCTATCATCAAGTTATTAGATATATTGATCAGTTCATCTCATTTTCAGAATTATCTGTGTTTTGAAAATTGAGCATTATTTGAGCGCGATTACGAATTCTCTTTCTGTCTATTTGCTGGAATGAGAAAAGCGCATTTTAGGTGTGGACTGAAGAATATACGATCGAAACTGAATTTAATAATAAGACCTTGGAAATTTGATATCACTCATTAGATCCAAAAAAGTATAGATAAGGGTTAAAGCAGTAGACGCTTGAATCAATACTACCTGTTTTCAAAGCATTCAATTAGTATAATCATAAAAAATTAAAAATGATTTACCTTAGCTAATCCCTATTAGTCAGATCCTTCTGCATAAATCAATTTCATTTCGTCGAAAGTGAGTTTCTCTCCGCTGGACATTTTCTTCATGGCGACCTCCTTTAACGAATTCCATAGATCTTGATTTTCTCTGTTCTTGCGCATTTTGTCTTGAGGTATTTCGTGCCTGATCTTTCTTTCTGGACTATAACGTCTTTGTCTCTCTGAAGAATGCTGTAACCTATTTCTCTTAAACTCTATAGCATTAAGTTGGGTGTCTACCATTTCTATCTTAGCCCCTGCTTCTCTAACTCTGTGAATAACGCCTCGTCTCTCCTCATAAAGTTCTTCTCTTCTATTTAACAACTCATCCAAGCTTGACTTTATTTTACCAATTCCCTTTCCTACATCAGCTTTTTGGTCAAATATTTCATTCATTTTTCCCTTTATGTCATCAAACTTTGTTGCCAGTGATTTGTAAGTGTCTTCCTTCTTGTGTATGACTTTTAATGCATGTAACCTAGTAGCTATTTCCTTTGATTTTAAAACTAACCGTCTTTCTTCATCCTTGGATAATTTCTTTGTTTGAATGTCTCTCTCTATTTGCTCTAGCGCTTTAGTCAAATTTGATAGATTATACTTGTCTCTTCTTGATCTTGGACCGCCTCCGCCTCCGCTAGCTGCTTTGGTATCCAAAGTTTTCATTCTTTTTCTTTCTTCAATAAGGCTACTCTTTAACTCTGTAAATTTTGCGTAATCTGCATCCTTTACTTCATTAATTTGTTTTAGTTTTAGTCTTTCAGCTTCTAACTTTACTCTTTCTTCGTCAATAACCTTCTTTGTTTCTTCAATACTTTCGTTGATTTTCTCAATCTTGGTTTCCCCTACTTTTTGCTCTTCTATTAACGATTTTTTGAAATCTAACAGAGTTTTTTGATTTGAATCTATTGAATTTTCCGATCTATTGTCTTTTTTTGTCGTAGATCCTGAAGCTGCAGCAGAAGGAGCTGTAGCTGGATTTCCACTGTTCTGTTCTTGAACCACGCCGCTTACAACCTGTTAATATATGGAAAGATATATTTTTTCTGATTGCCTTTCGGTTACCTGTCTGTTAACTACACGAGAATAAATGAATTGAGAGCCGATTGATAGGATTTTTGAAGAAAAATTAGTTTTAAAGGCGGTAATATTTGCGGTGTGAAGATGACAATTGACTTTTTTAATCAACAACTACTAAAAGTCAAATATTACACTTTCAGATCTAAAAATCATTTGTTTTACTAGTGATGAATACTATATTTCAGACGATTGTGAAAATCATACAAACATATATTTATATTCTATCTTGTGGATTAACATATGAGTAATAATGGATGATTTTGATAAAGATTTTCCAGGATTTGATTGGAAAAATACTCCCGCTTATAAACATCCAGGAGGAAAAGACTGCCCTTGTCCCAAGCACGAGTATATTAGAGAGCAAATTAATGTTGCCAAGACTTTAAATACAAATAGTAAAAATGTAGATACTGATAAAAAACCTACTTCAAATGTTACCCTTAAATTTTGCCCTGATCATTATAATGTTTATTTCAAAGAGGTTATTCCAGCCATGCCTTTAAAATATAGAATAATTACCAAGATAGCATTGAAATTGGGAGCAGTTGTGATCCAGCAGATCCCTTATATGATGTCTGATAAGTGCTTTTATTGTAAGTTTGGATCAGGTGGATTTGATAAAAAGGTGGAATTACCACCAATTTAACCTACTTGATATCTGATTTCTTTAGTAGATTTTTTGCCAGCTTAGAATGATCAGATACTAACACGAGGGCAGCAATATTTCTTACTATCACTGATAGATACGGCAATTTATCGGTTGGATTATTTTTATATCCTTCCAAAAAAGATTTTTCTATAATTTTATACTTTTCATTATCGAGGTCCAATAGACTAGCCAAGAAAATACCAATGTCAAGGCTTTTTGTATACTCTGAAACATGATTCTGTATCAACCCCAAGTCGGTTCTTATTATTTCTAAATCTTTTACTAGATAGTTCTGAGCTTTATTGTCAATGAAACAAGATCCGCTATCGTGCAGACTCCTGGTGATTGTGCCAACCTTGTAAACAATTTCTAAGTTGTTGCACTTTTGTAAAAATCCATAAAGATTACCGCCCTCAATATATTCTTCAATGATGACTTCCTCGTTGATTTCTATTAATCTAGGTGTGTGAATCCCCAGATCCTTCAATTTCTGTCTGCTAAATGCACCTTCATTTAGAAGGATGGATTTTCCGGTCCTTAGCGGGGCTGTGGGATGTAGCAGTACAAATGAAATAAATGTAAAAATGAAAACTAAGAGATACTCATTAATGCTCTTCACCGTCTTATTTCTTTTGATTACAACCATTTTACCATCAATTTTTGAAATTGCAATATCTCTTTGCCAATTCACAAAATGCAAAATAATTTAGCCTCCATACTAAAGGTAGTCTATTCTAAATACTTTTAATCTTCTGGTTTGAAGAAGTCAATTTAATAATTGATAAAATTGATTCCATTTTGTTACAGGCTACTGATTAGATGGTTCTATGATTTGGCGCTCTACAAATTCTGGAAATTACTATATAAACCTTAATAGATGGCGTTCTATAAAATATTCATGTGTTTACGTACACTAACTTTTTTAGAATTTTAAGCACTTTTGTGATTGCTGGAGTATTATTATCTCTAACAGGCGCAAATGCACTAGCATTATCGGGATCTATTACTGATTATAAATTTGGCTATGGCCCTATAGCAAGCATAAATAATGACTGGATATTGGCAGGTCATTGGATGGGCTATTTTAATCCATCAAACCTTACTGATTCAGGCTTTCATTCAACATTTGATATGGTAATGCAAAACGGATCAGCTCCTCATATGCATCAAATATCTAACGCAACCATTAGCGATGTGAAAAAGGATGGTAATAACGAAACAATTCAGGGTTTTGTAACAATAACAATGAGAGATGGACCTGTGTTAAATGTGCCAACTACTTGGACAACTTCTAATAATAATACACTTGCCATTGATTTGGACCCTTCAATGATTGACAACCACTTTGGTGAAACCCCAATCTACGGACTCGTGTTAACCCCTGAAAAGGAGATGGAAATAATGAACAAGATGATGGAAGATTCAAAATTCATGGATCAGTGGATCCCATTGATGATGCAAAACATGATGAGTACTCTAAATATGAATGGTGAAAATATTTCAGCGATGCCTCCAATGATGAATCATTCGATTTCAAATAACACGACGGAAATGAATATGGACAATAATATGGTGATTCCCTAGACTGATCCCATAAACTAGGACTCCAAACAAATACTCTTCTTTTTATTCAAAATTTATATTTTCAAAAGATTTTCTCTGCCACTTATAGCATATAAAAAATAGATGTTTTGCTTGCTAACTTGGTGCTTCCTACCTTCCTATGCATAAACCCGATGGAAGACTTGTCACACAATTATTGTTGGCATAATGATTATTGTTAATATTTATCGGGAGATTATTTGCATTGTTTATATCCAGTACATTATTGAATACATTGTTAAAGTTCACACTATTTGAGGAACTTTGTGTATCGATGAAAATTCCATTCGTTGTGTTCAAAATGTTGTTTCCATTTATCAAGGTATTTGCAGTATTGATTAAAGTGACTCCTGAGAGTCTGTTTTGACTTAATTGATTATACTTGATTTTTGCACCATCTGATGAATGTAAAGCAACACCTATGGTGTTATTATTTACCATGTTATTGGTTATCTCAGAGTTTTGAGCACCAGTTAAGTAAAAAGCTACTTTGTTGTTGTTAATATTTATCTCATGAGCGAACACGTCATTACTTCCAGATAAATAAATTCCAGATTGAAAACCTGTTATGATGCCGTTTCCAGATATTGTCACATTATGTTGTCCCCCTACCATTATTCCGACCTTGTTGCTGTTTATTCCTGGACCTTTCAGTGAAAATCCATTCATATCTATTTTGGTGTTATTTGCTCCAACTATCAGTCCATCGCTCTTGCAAATCAAATTTGAAATTAACTTTACATTACCTTGAATAATTTGGCCACAAGCAGGATGTATTTCTCCGGTAGGCTGTTGTTGACTTTCAGACACTAGATTTGCTTCTTCTTGATTTGCTTCTGGAATTTCTGATGCTTCTTCATTTGTTTGTTCATCATTTAACGAAATGTCGTTAGTTTGTTCTTGTTGTATTTGGTTTTGACTATCATCGTCAGTATTACTATTGGAATTTCCTGTGTTTTGACTGGTAATGATATTTCTGTCAAGGTCAGGTTGTGACTCTTGGACATCGGCAGCAGAGTTGTTAGCCGTAGAACTAAATACCATGTTGTTTGCTGATAATGGGGCTTGAAACAAAATAGAGAAGAAAAGAATTGTAAATGAAGAATTTAATAATAAATTCTTACAGCTTGGCATTACTACTTTCATCACAGT
>JAKDMR010000175.1 GCA_030452275.1 Candidatus Nitrosocosmicus sp.
TAAAATAACATTATCCCATTCTATAGACAGAGATAAAGCTGTACTGGCTAATTATACAAGAGATCTATTGATGAAGTTCATTTAATTAAGGATACTTCGTCATCTTTTAAGAAAATCTTTGATTATCTTGTAGAAGATCCTAAGAAAGCCATTTTGGGACTCACAGCCACGTTAAATGAAAAAGATATTAGAAATAACTCTATTCTAGCAATTCTACCTCCCTTGAGGAAATATCCGATTAAAGAAGCAGTTGTAGACAAGAGACTGGCCAAGCCAGTAGTAATACCAATTAGTGTTTCATTAACAGAAAAGGAATTAGAAGATTATGATACTCACAGTACTAAGATAAGAAACATATCAAACAAATTCAAAAGATATGATGCAAAATCTATGACATTATTATTAAAAAAGGGAGGTTTTGTAAGTGGAATGGCCAAAGCATGGTTTAGTAACGTAAGAAAAAGAAAACTATTGCTCAGCTATAATGAAAATAAACTATTGGCAGCACTAGACATCATAAAAAATAGATTTCCAAACGAAAAAATTATGGTTTTTAGTGAAACACTCGAATCCATTGAGAGGCTAAGAGATTTATTAAACAAGCATAATATAGATTCTAGAATAATAGACGCAAAAGTAAAGTCAAAAGCCAGATCGAATATTCTTGAAAACTGGGGAACTGATTTTAACGTATTGTTGTCAATCCACACATTGGAATTAGGCGTTGATGTTCCCCAAGTAAGAATAGAAATAATCCTAGCAACGACATCTGATATAAATCAAATAATCCAAAGAATTGGTAGAGTATTACGATTAGTAGAAGGAAAGACTATTGGGTTAATTTATATTATTTATGTCGATGATACCACCGACAATAAGGTACTTGGCGTCATAAATCAGGCAATAAATCCAAATCCACATCCAAACACAAATTTAAAACCAGATCAATCTTTACCATATGAACACTTGGCTAAAGGATCATTTGTTCCTTCAAGTTCTGATCCAAAACAACATGATGTCATGAAAAATTCACATGGTGTTAGAAAAAATAAAACAACGACAAGAGAAACTAAGATTCAACGTGCAATTAGAATAGTAGAGTCAAGTCTTGATGACTCGTTGGTAGTTGAAGAGGAGAACAATAGCAATGGGGAAGAGAACAAGAATGCTAATACAACCGACAACCAAAGTCTTTCAAATGATAACCTAAAAAGAGTAAAGCCTCAAAATTTTACAGTTAAGAGTGATACAGATAAATCCAAACATTATACTGTAAACATAGAAAATAATACATGCACCTGCTCGGATTTTAGTTATAGAAAGAGTATATGTAAACATATCATTGCTGCGAAACTTTTATCAACATACTAATTGATAATACCTGCTTATGTTTTACTAAGTACTATCTGTGTCTATACAAACTTGAGCATTTGACTTGACTGAAATGTGAATTCAGTCTAAATCATAGTTACCATTTTAAACAAAAATTCTACTCTGTTGTTGAATTCTAATTTGTTAAGTAATGTCGAAAGACGATAATGCATTCTAGTTATTACCTCTTATATCTTTGAAATAGAACAACAATAACCAATTTCTTTAACTCAAGTTAATCCTATGGTTATATTTCATTTGAATTATTTGAACCAATATATTTGATGGGGCCAGAGGTTTCCGCAGTGCTATTACTACTAAAAAAGGATTCACTGACTATATTTCTATACCAATAATTAAACTTTAAGTGAAATTAGTTTTGCTTTTTCCCGAAAGTAATTATAAATAGACCATTGAATGGAAAACGGATGGGATTTGAGCTGCATTTTGCATTAACAGGTTTATTGCTTATCCAAAACGATTTAAGATGGCACTAAATCAAAGGGATGCGATCTAGACTTGATAGAATCTATTTCCTATAACAAATAACAAAGCACAGGAATTTATTCTTTGGTAGGCGGTCATTAAACCTTAGTCACATAGAATACTCCAGATCCTGATAAGTTTATCTAGATTAGTTTGATAGAATTGGTATTCCTATGACTAACTATCTTGCGAATTTCAAACACAAACATGGTATATTCCTTATTCTATTCATTTTCGTTTGGATTTTTTCTGTAATTACAATAAGTGAATTTTCTATTGTAAATGGAACTACGACGACGATGACAAATGAAGTTTTTATAATGTATGCTGGATCCTTGGTAAAGATATTTGAAGAAATGGTAGGACCTGCTTTTGAAAAAGAAACAAGTTATACTTTTGTAGGAGAAGGCAAAGGTTCTGTACAAGTATCAAATTTAATACGAGATGGATTCAGAACTCCTGATGTATTTGTAAGTGCTGGAACGATCCCCATTATACGGCTTATGAATACAACTCCTACTCCTTTAGCAAATTGGCTTTTAGAGTTTGGTTCTGCTGAAATAGTAATCGCTTATTCTCAGAATAGTCCTCATTATAGTGATTTAGAGAAGGCAAGAAAAGGTGAAATACCGTGGTATAAAGTTGTCTCTCAAGAAGGTTTTAAATTTGGTAGGACCGACCCGGAACTTGATCCAAAAGGATACTATGGAATCATCACCACTGAACTAGCAAATATCTATTACAACGATTCATCTATCAAGGATAGAATGTTAGGAGAGGATAGAAATCCCAAGCAAATATTTCCAGAAGAGACTCTAAAAACTGTGCTTGAAACAGGTCAATTGGATGCAATTATAGCATACGAACACGAGGCCATCTCTAGAGGACTTCCATATATTACACTACCTGATAAAATTAACCTTAGCAATCCTAAATTTAATGATTTCTATAAACAGGGAAACTACACTTTGAAATCTGATCAAAGAGTGATTTACGGAGAGCCAGTATTTTTCTCCATTACAATACCTAATACTGTCAAGAATTTAGATGGAGCAGTTTCGTTTGTAAACTTTATTCTTTCTAAAAATGGTTCACAGTTATTAGAAAATCAAGGTCTGAATCGGATTAATGCTACGTATGAAGGTGATGTTAACAAAATTCCATTGGCCATCATACCTTAATTTTCTTGACTGATTTCTACAGGACATAATAATACGTTGGTAGTAGTAACGGTGCGATCGATTGGTGTTTTGTCTAGGATGGTTATGAATATTAAAAATAAAATCATAAATTTCAAATTATTAATTTGGACTTTGGCTGGATTGGCTTTATTATTTATTACTTATCCTCTAGTCAGTATCTTCACTTTTGTTCAACCTTCGACTTTGTTGAGTTCTTTAACAAGGCCTGATGTAGTTGATGCTTTTGTTCTAAGCATAATCACTGCATCTATTTCAACAATGTTAATTGGACTATTTGGCGTGCCTCTTGCATATTGTCTCTCAAGATACAAATTTCGAGGCAGTTTTATTTTACAGATAATTGTTATTATACCGCTAGTCCTACCACCTTTAGCCAGTGGAGCCCTTCTTTTAGGTGTATTTAATCCTCAATCTGTCATAGAAAAGACATTTTATGACATTGAATTTACACAATCTATAATAGGAATTATAATTGCTCAGACTTTTGTCGCTTCACCATTTATGATTCTTGCAAGCATGGCTGCATTTGATATGATAGATAAATCGTATGAAAATATCGCACGAATCCTTGGAAAA
This sequence comes from Candidatus Nitrosocosmicus sp., assembly GCA_030452275.1. GTDB lineage: Archaea > Thermoproteota > Nitrososphaeria > Nitrososphaerales > Nitrososphaeraceae > Nitrosocosmicus. Next base: position 3,636 of record JAKDMR010000175.1, read on the forward strand.
AAGAATTGGCAGGTGTTTGTTAGAATATCTATTCCCTTAGCCAAAAAGGGTATATTAATTGGATTTATAATGACTTGGATTAGAGCAATTGGAGAATTGGGGGCAACCTTGATGATGGCATATAATCCTCACACCATTTCTATTCAGATATACGAAGACAACGCAATAGGAGGATTATCCCAGGCCATTCCTAGCATAATACTGGCTATATTGATTTTGGTAGTACTCGTACTGGCATACTCTATAACGATAAAAAAATCAGATGATGATGGTAGCAGTATATCCAAAAATATATCTAGCTTTGGAATATCAAGAGAAAATAAATAAAATAGGAATTAGAACATGACCATAGAACTAGTTAATGTTACCAAAGTCTTTCCTGGGTTCACTTTAGGACCCATTAATTTGAATTTACCCGACGATACGATATTAGTATTGCTGGGTCCAAATGGAAGTGGTAAATCAACAATTCTAAATCTAATTATTGGATTAATTAAACCAGACACAGGCTCTATTTACATTGATGGTGCAGACATTGCAAAGATACCTGTAGAATCAAGAAAAATAGGATATTCATTTCAAAACCCAACTCTGTTTCCTCACTTGAGTGTTTATGAAAATATAGTATTTGGTCTTAAAAAAGGTGACAAAAAATTGAAAGGTTTACAAATCAAAAACCTTTGCGACTCCTTTGGAATATCTCATCTTCTTGATAGAAGAAAAATTAACGGGCTAAGTGGAGGAGAGATGCAAAAAATATCTTTGGCAAGAATGCTAGTAAAAGAACCAAAAATAATGCTCATGGATGAACCGCTTGCGCACCTGGATAATTTGACAAAAAATAAGTTGAGAATGGATCTTCGTCAAATCCTCAAAGAAGAAAAAGTTTTAGGAATATACGTAACACATTTTGAAGACGATGTATATGCACTTGCTGATTCAGTATCGATAATACAAAAAGGACAAATCAAAAGAACAGATACTCTTAGAACAATGTTATTATCAGAAGGAGAATCAGCAACAATAGGAGTTAGAGCGACATCGTCTCCTTCATATAGTCATGAGTCGCCGACCTCTTTATCATCCTCATCAATCTTTGAAATCTTTCAGGGTGACTATAATTATTTGGAAGGTCATGTAACTGAATCTAAGGACGGAGTCACCATATTTATGCATGGTGCACATAAATTCGAAATTTTAGGAGATTATCCAACCAATTCCACTGTAGGAGTATTGATAAAACCAGAAGATATTCTTTTATCACCTGATTTAGTCAAAACAAGTGCCAGAAATATTATTAAAGTAAGGGTGAGGAGTATTAGTAATATTTCTTATCTAAGAAAAGGTGTTTTAGATATTTTTCTAGGTATCGATGATATTAGTCTGAAATCCAGGATTACAGTTGAATCTAAAAATTATTTAGGAATTATTGAAGGTAAGTATATCTATGCTATTTTCAAGGCTACTGTCCCGCATGTAGTACGAAATAGTGAGAGAGAAAATATGATAAAGTGAATATATAACACAATGTATTATCAAATAGGTTTTTCTAATAATATTTTTAATAAATGATGGAATAACTATGTGTTTACATATCAGGTAATCAT
>JAKDMR010000176.1 GCA_030452275.1 Candidatus Nitrosocosmicus sp.
AAAATGAAGACTATGTTGTGAATTAAACATGACAAGCATCAAGACACTTCACTTACTTATCAACAATTGGGGGGGGATGTTTCAAAATCAATTTCAAAATCTAGGATGTCTATATAAAATAAATTCTACCATCTACCAATAGTGTTAATGACTGAAGTAAAAAAAATTCCAGATGGATATCGTTCCGTCACACCCGCTTTGATTGTAAACGATGGGTTAAAGGCTATCGAGTATTATAAAAAGGTATTTGGAGCTAACCAACGAGCATGTATGATGATGCCTGATGGTAAGAAAGTTGCTCATGCCGAACTTGAAATAGGTGATTCAGTGATTATGATGGGAGACGAGTTTCCAGAGATGAAGTTTCTTTCGCCGACGACAATTGGGGGAAGCCCCATTTCTTTGGTTTTGTATGTTGAGGACGTAGATAAAACGTTTAATCTTGCAGTATCTGAAGGGGCAAAAGTGTTAGATCCAGTAGCAGATCAATTTTGGGGCGACAGACTTGGAAGCATTGAGGATCCTTTTGGACATCGATGGTCTATAATGACGCACATAAAAGATCTTACATCAGAAGAAATGAAAAAAGCAGCAGAGGAAGCTTTTGCGAAGATGTCGAAGTAACCTCAAGGTAAAGTAGGACGAACTACAATATTGTCTTTTTATTATTTTCGAATATTCACGAAAGCTTTTTCAATCAGACAGTTATTTGCCATATTCATCATGACGACGAACCCAACATTGGAGAAATTCATGACCTCCCTCGTCTCGGCCCTTGGGAACCAGGTCAAGATAGTTGTAGGCTACATTCAACATGTCTATACCACGCGCATATGCTGAATAAGTATGAAAATAAGTGATGGTAAAGAATTCAACAAAATTATGCACGACGGTGTTGAGACCGTATTTCAAAACAGCACGGACCAGTGGGGATTAATATCGATATCGATGTCTTAAGTAGAATTCTCTTATCTAAGAGAACAGTATTTCCTCGAAACTTTAAGTCGAGCAATATTTCAAAATTCAACCCTTTAGTTTTTACCTCTCGTCTTTTAATGTTTTGATAAACATTATAAATCCTAAATATCTATGTTATACAACTGTGACCGGTATCATTAGAGATAGTTAGAGATCATGTGATATTGTAAAAAAATGCAATTATTAAGCAAAACCTTATTAATAAGACAAGATTGAGTCTAAACATGACCAAAAAGAAAACTAGGATGACTAGGTAATGACCAGTAGTATTTCTACCCTCAACAAGAATAAGCAAAGAGCCTTAATATTTCAGGGTGGAGGTGCGCTTGGAGCTTACGAAGCAGGGATATTCAAAGCATTGCATGACGACTTTTTTGAGAAAGACGGAAATGATAACAGAGCTTTATTCGACATAGTTGCAGGCACTTCTGCAGGAGCAATAAATGCGGTATTACTAGTGAATTATGTTATTCAAAGAGGAACATGGGAAGGTTCAGCAGATATTCTTATGAATTTCTGGAAAGATGTATCTACTTCAACATGGTATTTTGAAAATCCGTTTATGGAATATTGGCAAGACACTGCGCATTTCTTTAGAGATCAATCAAACAGAATGTGGCAGCAATTTTTTGAGCCCGTCGATGAAATTTATGACAAAGCGAGAGAAAAATGGCCTTTATTGCCATTTTACTATTATTGGCCAGACAAGTATGGGCCACTGGCGACCGCTGAAGTTTCAAGAAGGTATAGGTCTTGGTTCCAGTTTTCACAATCCCCATTAGGAACCCCAAATGTCCTCTCTCCAGCGATTCTGCAACCGGATTTTAGGTTTTTCAATCCCCTTAATACCCTATTAAGATATGACAATTCCCCCATGACAGAGATGATCCTAAGGCACTGGAAGAATAAAGAAGACAAAGCAGAACCAATCAAGACAACAGAGGGTCAACCGAGGCTTCTTATAGTTGCGGTCGATGTTCAGGATGCCACCACTGTTACCTTTGACAGTTATCCGAAAGAAGATGGACACTTGATGTCTGTTTATGGTGATGAGGACAAGGTGAAACACGAGATTTATTATGATAAAGGAATAGAAATGAAACATCTACTTACAACAATGTCCTCACATGTGAGACACAAGTTTCCTGAATTAAATGTAAAATCCACATTTCCTAATGATAGGACCACAGTAGAGGATTTACGCCCATTTATGGACGGCTTTTATCTAAGCAATACTCCTTTGAGGGAGGTATTACAAGCCCACAGGGATTATTATGACAAGGTAATAAAGAAAGGAAAAGATGTTCCTTCACTAGATATAATTATAGGAGATCTATATCCTACATTTCAAAATGGAACACCGCTAGACCCGGATTCTATAAACAACAGAGTCCAGGACGTCTTATTTCATGACAAATCCAAATATGATGAGAAATCGGCAATTCTTGTCTCTGACTATATCGGAATTAGCAAAGTACTTTGGAACTATGTCGAAAATAAAGATAAAAATGCAGCTGACCAGTTGAAAATGGAAATAAACAAAATAATAAGAAGCAAAGACAGAAAGGGAGACCCCAGAAAATTCGACGACCTAATTAATGGCAGATTCACGATTGATAACTTGGTAAGAATTGAATACGGCAGTAACCAGCATGTTAACGAAAGCGACGACATAAGTGGTAAGGCTTTTGAGTTTTCTGCTCACACAATAAAGTACTTGATAGAAGCAGGGAAAAGAGACACATTCAAATATAAAGACGGGTGGAAAGACTGGCTCATATAACCAACAATAACTAACGGCGATACCGACCGACCCAGTCAATCAAGACAACATGCTCTTAAAAATAAACCGTCGCCAAAAAAATTTATTTCACTAGATTTATCAATCAATCCCGAAAGCAACCCTGGATCCTATGATTGAATCCAAACTCCATCTTTTACTGCATGTTCAAATTACAAGTCTATCTGAAAACAATTAACATGACCATATTAAGTCGATATAATGACTGCACACATGGCTACATACACTTCAAATTAGAGTAAATATTCTAAATTCCGTCGTTTCTAAGGTTCACGGATCATAATTAGAGGTACAGTCCTCATCCATGGGGATATGGTTCAAGGATTAATACAATCACAGCATAAAGTAGTATGAAATCAGATAGAAATTATTAATTGATTTCTGATAATGTATTGATCTTATTTATGAAACTAAAAGTGAATCAATTATTATTTTTCCCTCATCTTCCTCAGATTCTATACTATCATCCTTATTCACCGTTAATATTCCAATTATCCCTCGCAACCTATCCCATCGCCATCACCGTCAAGGTTGTGTGGATCATTGTTTCCAACCGGGATGTTCTTCTCATCAAAGTCCTTACAATCTAAATCCTTGCCGTCATTATCAAATTGATTATTATTGATGCCCCCAGAGTCTACATTGTCATCATTATCATTATTGTTACTACCGTTTGATAAACAACCATGCTCTGCCCAATTTGAATCTGCAAATTCAGATACATCGCAGAAATCTTGATAAACATCAGCAAAACCATTATCGAGTATCGCTTCATTAACGTTAACACCTTCACAATAAACCACTGCAACTGTTCGGCCATAGGTAAGTCCTTGATTATTATCTGGATCTACCTCTGCATTCTTATTCAAACATTGTTCTGTTATGAAATTTCTTGCTTCATCAAATCCCGATTCTTCTTTTTCTGGTGCATCTATTAACACCAGCCTTACTGTTATTGTTTCTCCCTCTGCTGTCTTTATATCAAGAGTATCTCCATCTATGACTTTTGTTACTGTTCCACTAAAGTTTGATGAAGTGGTAACTAAATCAGAATTTAAAGTCGCCCAAACTTGATTTGAAAAGGTAATTGTTCCCAAAAAAACTAGAAATACAAATATTCTCTCATAAAATAAAAAATGACGCAATACTGATTATTATTATATTCAATATATATAAATATACAAAAAATAGATGGGATTCTTCTACAACATCTACTTGGATAATTTACTTTGATATCAATGGTGATCACTAATTGTTTTCTTCTTCTTCATTACGGTCTGATTCATCATTGTTTTCTTCACTTGCAGTTTCATCGGTAGATTCTCCGTCATCATCATTTCCATTATTGGTCGTATCCTGCTCTTGTTGTTCGTCATCTCCTGACTGTTCCTGTTCTTCACTTTGTTGCTCTTCTAAAATTTCATCCATCTCTTCAATTGTCAAGTTCTTATCTGGGTCATCATCTTGCCAGTCAATTGAGTCATACTTAGGATCATTTCGTGGATCTGTTGTTTGTTCTGTTTGTTGTCCATCTTCATTATTTGTTTGGCTATCATTCCCTTCATCCGTTTCGCAACCTATCCCATCGCCATCACCGTCAAAGTTATTTGGATCATCATCTCCCACAGGAATGTTTGTTTCACCAATGTCTTCACAGTTTAAATCATCATTACTTTCATTTTGACTACCATTAGCCAAAGTACTGTTATTGTTTCCCGCATCTGTGGAATTATTTCGGCTACTTGTGTCATTAGTATCTTCAGATTTTTCAATTACTTCAAAAGTTGTTTCGTCAGTTTCTGTCATATATCAATCTGCATCGACATTTACTGTAACATCAAATGTGCCCGGGTTTGAATTTGGGCCAATTTCAAATTCGAATGTTGCTATTCCATCATTATTTGTTTGATCGCTATCTCTTTTATCAAAGTCAGTGGTATAAAATACTCTTAAATCAGTATCCGCATCAGCAATTCTTTGTTGGGAGTTCTCATCACTAACCGTTACATCAATAGTTTGTATGTTCCCTTTAACAATAGGATCTTTTTCAACATCTATATCAATTTCTAAATCATTGTTTGAAGCATCAGATTCATCAGAATTGTCATTATCGGAACTTGACGAGGATGACTGATCGTTATCACCATCAAAGTCATTTCCTGTTGCCGGTAAAGGATTAATATTTAGAGGGGAATTTAAGAATAGCCCATTGCCAGCAACCCTCCTAGAGATGCAAAGGGAAATTTGGGATTCAAAGGAAAATTCATAGAACTCTGTGCTGAATCAACGTTAAGTGAATAAAACTTGGCTTGGGATTTAGTTTTATTATCAAATAGGGTAATATCAAATGGAGCCATTTGATTCTGAGATAAATTAGCAACATTTAGTACAAAACTTTGAGTTCCAACTATACCAAGACTTGAATTGTCATAAAATGTTGCAAC
>JAKDMR010000177.1 GCA_030452275.1 Candidatus Nitrosocosmicus sp.
CATCATAAATTCGTGCTATCTCAAGTTAAGCTTGGCTGAAACATTTGTCAATATGGGCGAATTCATTTACTCCACGTAGATGATAAATCACAAACAACCTAATCCATTTTTTTAGATTTAAGGGGCATTAATATCGCCTGAGATAAGAAGGGACTATAAATTAGTAATTATCTACATCTGAAAACATGAATCTCAGTCCTAGAGGGAAAAAGTAGTTTTTTAACATATGAAATGCTCCTCGGGTTGTCATATCTCTATGAAAGAAGCTATTTTTGTTTAGATCTGGAAACTAATGCATTCTATGTTTATTCCCTCCTCTCTTGATTTGATTCTACATCGACATGATATCATACCTTGATATCTTGATTGTTGAAAAATATTATTCTACAGAAGATTTACAAATAATATCATGTTGAACTTACCACAGACCTTCGAAACTTTAACATGAAATTATTTTTAGAATAGTACGAGGTATGAGCGAACAGAATGCTGGATTATATAAGTCATCATCCCCTTACTTAAAAGCCCATTTAGTTGGCACCAAATTCCTATATATAGTAACCTTACCCTCATTAACTTAAGACACCTTTGACCATCTTTTAGATATTTGCTTATCAAAAAAAAATGAAAGCCAGTGCTCAGGAACTAGCAAAGTTCAAACCGTATGAACCCTTAAATGAGAACACGTTCTCATCTGATGAATATTAGTATTCTTACTTTCTGGTTGGTTCTTTACACTAGTAATCTGGTCTGTCGTCTCTCTCAAAAACTGGACCTATGGAAGCACCTCTGCCAGCTCCAGTAAATGTCCCTCTGATCTTTTCGACATTCAAATTATTCGATATATATTCAAGCATCTGTAAATTAAATCGATGTGCTACTACTATGTGAGTTCCATGATCGTACAATGCAGGCATTACTCCTAGACCTTCTGTAATAATCGACTTTATATCATCCGTATTTGGTTCTTCTTTAAGAAATATTTCAATGGTGTACATTGGTGAGGCATCCCTTTTCATCCGATGAAGCATATCAATAATTAACCTCTGGTCCACTTTGGGTAGTCCTTCACTCATAGCGTTTTCAAATTCATCAAATTTCTTTACAATAGAGTCAATGCCGCTCATCTCTTTTTTAAATACATAATTTGTATAATAATTTATCGAATTATAGATTTTACTCAGTGCGAAAATGAACAATTTATAAATATTTAACAATCCGAAAGCTTCTATGGAGTATAAAATTATATGAAATCCGGGAAACTTAACCAATACAACTTTCTGAATGTTGTTGATTCGGCAGAGTACTAATTCAAAGCTCGAAATATTATGATCTTTAGTTCCTTAATTTTCATTAATGTCTGTTAACAGCAAAATCATATTTATATAACAATAAATAAGCGGTATCAATATGCTAATTAATTTCGCTACTAGATTTAGTTCCAATGGTCACCTCAGTAGAAGACAATTATTCTAATACCATCATTAGCGACTATATTTCTTACTTTGAGTCGGTTTTCCCTCATGATCTCTGTCATGAACATTTCCTATGCTGAGGGACATTAGCATGACTCCCTATTAATCAGTCAAATTTCAATGTTATGTATGATAATAAATCTCAAATATTTGGAAAATCATACGAAGATTGGACTACTGAATGGTGGAAGTGGGCATATTCGATCCCTATCAATGAAAACCCTGCATATGATGATTATGGAATCAATTGTAATAATGGTCAATACGGCCCAGTCTGGTTTTTTTCTGGAACTTTTAATCATTCAACACATCGGTCATGCCTCGTACCTGACAATGTTGGAATTCTGTTTCCTATACTTAATTCCGAATGTTCTTACATCGAATATCCTTTGATAAAAAGCACGGAGGGTTTGATGATGTGTGCTAAATCCATTCAGAATCATTTTGATTTCTAAAACGCAACATTTAATGAGCCACCTCTTTTAGAATTAGAAAACTACCAATTTCAATCTCCTTTGTTCAATTTTACATTGCCTGCAAAAAATCTATTGAATTTGACAGGAGGTGAAATAAGGACGGCCATTTCTGATGGCAATTGGGTTTTTCTCAAACCATAGGCATTCGGAAAACACATCATAACATTCGAAGGTGGTTATTCAAACGATTCTAAAGTCAATTATGGTCTTATTAATAGTAGTATGTCATTTGGACTTCCAATCTGATGGGATTGTGAAACTAGATATGACTAGCTGGCACTTCCTTCTGATTTATATTTTCATACTAAAAATGGCCCACCCAAACGGAGGGTCAACGAACCCTGGTATTAATACTGTGGACATTTTAGAACAAAATTTAATTCGATTGCTTGATAATTCTACAAATATGTATCAAGCAGTTGAAAACGTTACTATAATGGACTATTTAGAAAAGTCTGATGGCTGAGTAGTGTTAGGTGATACTTCTGAAGAAACACAAAGTTTATCAAAAGTATTTTCCTTTGATAGATTCCCTAAATCAGTCAAATTTGCATATTTAGTTAGTGAATTGGCTCAAATGTTAAATCATCATCCAGTTATTCAAATTGATTGGGACAAGGTTACCATTGAATTACACTTGTATGCTTTAGGCGATTCAATTTATGATTTCGATCTAAGATCCTCGATACTCATAAATCAACTATACGAACTTGTTGTCGAAGATGATTTGTAGATGATATAAGTAAGTTAGAGATTAAAATCTACCTACAGATTATCTTGTGACCCAATCACTTGATAATTACTTTGTGTACATATTTAAAAGAACGTTAGATATTTAAAAGGAAAACTATGAATTTAATTAAGATTCAAAAAAAGGTGGTTTTATTTACCTAAACAGAGGCCGACTGGGATGGATGTATTGCAGTTATTGTCGTTGAATAGGTTGTTGTTTACATTCAATGGAAGACCGTTTGCATTATTGATATCTACCCCACGGTTGTCCAGGATGTTGTTTGAATTTACTGTGTTGCCGCTACTTTGACCGTCGAAGAATAATCCACTTACTGAACCTTGGATGGTGTTAAATGATACCTCGTTTGTTGCAGAGTTTACGAATGTTACACCTGCAAGGTCATTTGACTTAAACAGATTGGTAGTCAATTTTGATCCAGTTGAGGAATGAGATGCTACACCAATGTTGTTGCTAAAGAACTGGTTATCCTCGATTGCAGTGTTTGCAGAGCCTGTGTTAAATGACCCTATCTGGTTTTGGGTAAATGTTACAGCAGATATTTTGTCATCTTGTCCACCTGTGTTTAGTACTCCTGCTTGGAAGTTTTGGATAATTCCTGGGCCTACGATATTAACATTGTCTTTGTCGCTCAACATTAATCCGACTTTGGAGGTTGATACACCGGGGCCAGAAATCGTGTAACCGTTTAAGTCTACTGTAACACCGTCTGCTCCAATTATTATACCGTCAGTCTTACAATCAAGATTGGAAGTCAATTTGACGCTTTGTTTGATTACCTCTCCGCAAGATACAGATGCATTGATTGGGTCTGCAGTGGCTTGGGCAGCTGGTGGTGAATTACTTTGTGGAGTTACTGCTGTATCATCTGTAGCTGCTGCTTCTTCCTCTTCGTTATTTCCGTTCTGGTTTGCTTGTACGCTTACGTTGTTGCAACTTGCGATTGTACTTCCTTCAGATAAACATTCAGAGCTTTGAGAGCTGGAGCTTGATTGACTTATTCCAGTTTCGGAGTCATTATTCCCATCTTGACTATTTTGAGCTGCAGCTTGGTTTCCTCCGCCACTTCCATCCCTTTGTGCAAAGGAAATAGCCGTTGAAGATGAAACGGTGAAGCTAAAAACTAGTAAAGATGCTAGTATTGCAATTGATAAGATTTTCTTGTGTTGTATTGCCATTTACATTATGTATATTTTAAAAAAATATATCGATTTTCCGTAATTTTCTAATAAGAAAGGACATTGCATTTGTAATTGATAATTGTTATGTTTATTTCGTAATAAATTACGTGCATGAATAAACAGCATATCTCATTTACATAATGGCAAACAAGTTCGCTTCCGCTACAATGAATCGATAAATTTGACAAAATCAGGCGAATGAACCGACTTAGTTTTCTCCCATACATTTAAGAATTTGGGAATGGATTTCATAGCTTTCGCGGAAGACATCCACCTCAGCCATAGTTGATCATCAATAACATGAGTCTTGTGAAGTCTATAAATGAATTCGTATAAGTCTATGAAGGCTCTAAGCATGTAGAATTGATCAGGGCTGTCTACAAGAGCGAATCTGTCTGCATAAAATGGACTTTCTCTTGCCATCTTAATAAAAGGTTCTGAGGTTTCTAGTTTTAATCGTGCCTCAATCATTCTTGCATATATTTGATATTCACTCTGCAATCTCAGATTTTTTCTATTCGCAACTAAGGTGAGGATGGCGAGAAATAAAAGTCCCGACGTTATTATCGGGAGGTATTCTAATAGACTTATCATCCATATACTTTTCCCAATATTATTTATTAAATTAATTCTAAAATTGCAAATCTCTTTTATAGCTATATTAATAAATTATTAAAAATTAAAGAAGTGTAATATGAGTAATAAATCATCGAGAATTGCATTTTTATTTGCACTTTTGTCCTTTGCTGTCATGGGTAGTTTATTGAATGGATTCAATTATGGACAAGCCAATGCTCAGGGGATAAGCGACAGCAATAGTACAAGCGACAGCAATAGTACAAGCGACAGCAATAGTGCGTCCGGCTTTTACTCAAATAAGGATTTATTTGTGACTTCAGAACCCAACGGCTTTGGAATATATGAAGAAAAGAATTCTACTTCATATTCTCCTGGAGAATCAATAATATTATATATTGAACCAGTTGGTTTCGAATATAATAATATTACAGATGAAAATGAAACACCCCTCTTTTCAATCGACTTTGGTGCCAGTTTTCTTATAACCAATTCTAATGGTACCATTCTAGGTGGTCAAGAAAATGTACCAATCGGAAATATAGTATCTCATAATCAGAATAAGGAAGTATTCATACCATTCACCGTGACGCAATCTGTGCCGTTCCCTCCCGGAGATTATGTAATAATTTATGAGATAACAGACGAGAATTCTGACAAATCATTTGAGTTGAATAAAAATATAACAATTACATAATCTTCTACCTTTTTTTGAATACTTTGGGCAATCAATAATGCTAATCAATAATGATAAG
>JAKDMR010000178.1 GCA_030452275.1 Candidatus Nitrosocosmicus sp.
TTATTATAATAAAACTTATAAAATAAGTATCATTTCAGTGATAATATAGAAATGGGGAATTATGGAATTATAAGAGAATTTATGGTATTGGGGGTAAATAATTAAGTGAAAATAAAATTCGGATTGACATTTGGCCTAAACGTCGCTAGATTGGGGCTGGATGAAATGCAGGTAATAACTGCAGCACAAATTGCAGATAGGACTAATTTTGATTCTGTGTGGGCGATGGATCATACAAATGTACCTCAATGGAAAAACGCTGTAGTAAATGATGCCTGGTTAATGTTAGCAGCAATCGGGGCGGTCACCAACAACGTGGAGTTAGGAACATGCGTAACAGATGCCATTAGGAGGCACCCTTCAACTATCGCTTTGTCGACGGTGACACTGGATAGGATTACTAAAGGTAGGGGCATATTAGGAATTGGTGCCGGAGAGGCACAGAATGTGGTTGATTTTGGCATTGAATTCAGTAAACCTGTATCAAAATTTAAGGAGCAATTGGAAGTAATTGAAAAACTTTTTGAATCCCATCCAGACAATCATGTAAATTACCAGGGTAAATACTATAGCCTAGTTGAAGCTTGTTTACAAGCAAAACCTATTAGAAAACCTCGACCACCGGTATATATCGCTGCAGGGGCACCAAAAACTCTGGAACTGTGTGCAACATATGGAGACGGATGGATACCTATTGGCTATACACCAGCCTTATTTGAACATCATGCAAATGTCATTAAGGATCATGCAAAGAGATTAGGCAGGGACATATCCACCTTTGAGTTTGCAAATGATGTTGATGTTTATTTTGCAGCAGACGGAGAAGCAGCCTGGGAAAAGATGAAAAACGCAGTTAAAGTCAGCCTATACAAACCTGAATTATTGAAGGTTCACAATATACAGCAGGATTCCGAGTTTGATTTTAGGAGATACTTTACAGAATATGCCATGAACAAACCAGAATTGATGGAGCAAATGAAAAAAGCATCTTTACAAATTCCTGATGATGTGGCAAGAACTGCCATAGGTGTTGGTAGCCCAGATGATGTAATAGAAATGTTGGAACGCTTTATAAAAGCCGGTACAAACCATTTCATAATTCGGTTCTGGGGTGAGGGGCTTTATCAAAACATAGAGACCTTTGGAAATAAAGTTGTTCCATATTTTGCTGACATGCAAAAATAACTTTTTTTTCTCAAAAATAAATATCTAATGATTTTGTTTTCGAAAGTCGCTTTGATTCTTTCCTTACTTTCCTACTACCTCTAGTTACGGACTCTGCATCATATCCTAATTTGACTAGATAATTAGCAAACTCTTCCTCAAACCCATGAAAAGTGTATATTTTGCGGGGGTTGCATTGTTTTATAACTTCCAGCAACTCGCTATGATCACAATGATCGCTGAAAGGGATCACATAATCTAGGTTCATCATGTTTCTGTAGTTTCTATTTATTGCCCAACCACTAAAGCCTATAGTAATCGCACCATACTTTTCCCTATATTGAGATATCTTGGGATGCTTACCGTTTGTCAAAGGATGTATCATTATCCATGGTCCCTTCTCCAATAAACCCAATTCTATCGCATCTGTCAATGTCGTAGAATTTTCTAAGGACACTCCAAATTGCTTGTACATTTGATTGAACTTGAATATTTCATCATGAACGATCAGCGGCTTCCAAGCACCAAATAATGAGGTAAGGACCTGTGCCTTCCCCAATGAATATCCCATTAAGATGACTGGGATTCCTCTGCCATACATTTCTGAAACTAAAGAATTTACCGAATGTGTGATCTGCGCTATTGGAGGGAAAACATATTCAGGCTTCCCAAAAGTTGTTTCAATAATCAGGGTTTCGGCTCTTGGAATAGCTGGCTTTTTCAGAAAAGCTCTATCCCTCATAGATAAGTCACCTGTATAGAAAATCTCGTTTCCAATCAAAAGACCTTTCGATCCTAAAATGTGTCCAGTATCAACCAATGTGCAATCATCTTGAAAACAAAGTTCCTTTTCAAAGTAGTAGCCACGAAGGTTTGCAATCGCAGCAGTCTCAGGCGAGCACATTATCTTATTTCTTAAATTGAATTTCTTGATCGCAGTCTTATTTAACAAATGGTCAATATGTGCGTGCGAGACGAAAACATAATTTTCATCTAATATTTGCCTCGGGTCTAGGTATATTTTTTTTTCTTTGCTTGTAAGTATTATTTGGTGTTTTGTATCCGAGGTTATTTGGTATAGCACTGTTAGAATATCTTACAGAGCTTATTTATTTAATATTATTTCATATATTTAAGTACATTAAAATTAAATTTATATTGAATCAAAATTAAGAAATTGAATCAATCCAAGATTATTTATGTTTTGCTTGATGGTATAGGCGACTTACCACATCCGGATCTGAATTATTTAACCCCTCTGGAAGCGGCATATACACCACATCTTGATAGGATTGCCAGAATGGGGGTTTCAGGCCAAGTTGTGAGTGTTGGAGATGGAATTGCTCCTCAGTCTGATATAGCAGTTTTTAATATGTTGGGCTACAATTTTAGAGACATCGAATATTTTGGGAGGGGAGTTGTAGAATGCATCGGGTGTGGTATTGAGTTTAGGGAGGGAGATCTAGCACTAAGAGGTAATTTTGCAACAATTGACTCAACAAGTAAGAAAATTCTAGACAGACGGGCGGGTAGAATTGTGACAGAGGCCGACTCGTCTAACATCTGTGATCTTATCAGAAAGAATGTCAAGATAGAAGGTGTAGAGTTCTCGATAGAGCCAACTATCGGACATAGAGTTGTATTACGTTTCAGGAAGGAGGAAATAACCCTAGGCGAGAACATTACAAATACTGACCCAGCATATGATAAGATTAATGGGATTGGAATCGCATTGGATACATCCAGAGGAGATTTATATGTTGCAAAATCAAATCCAAAGGACTCGAATTCTCAATTATCCGCCACTATCATAAATCAGTTCTCTGATCAAGTAATAGAACTACTAGATAATTGTTCGGTGAATGTAAACAGGAAGGAAAAGAATTTGTTGCCAATAAATTGTATTTTATTGAGAGATGCAGGGAATAGATATCCCCATTTACAGAGTATTAATGATAAATACAATCTAGATTTCGCATCTCTTGTTGACATGCCTGTAGAAATAGGAATTTCGCAGATACTGGGAATGAAGTTATACAATGCTGGCTTGCCGAATGAATATGAATTAAAGGCAATCGAATTACTAAAAGTAATTGACAATCACGATGTTGTATATGTCCATATTAAAGGTCCTGATGAATTTGGACATGATGGGAATGCCAAGGGTAAGAAAAGAAATATAGAGGAAATCGATCAACTTTTTTTTAGGAAGATCTTAGAAGGAATCAGCACAACCACAGGCAAGGAAATCTATTTTATAATTTCAGGTGATCACTCAACACCCTGTATAAAAAAGGCCCACACCGACGATCCCATACCCATCATCGTTTCGGGCCAAGGCATAAAGAAAGATACCACATCTAGATTTACAGAATCAAATTCCAAGAGGGGATCATTAGGTAAAATTTATGGATATCAGGTACTAAATACCGCCATCAAGCAATTAGACAACCGGAAACGCTGATCACGCATTAATTAGTAGGTTTGAATCTCAACAGTGCTCCTATTTTTCCAAGGCTTTGAATCTGAGCCCCTTCTTCGGTTTTGGAAGAAATTATGTCAAGTTTTGTTCCAGCCAGTAATGCATATTCTTCCAAGTAGTCTATGAAATCCTTTTCATTAATTAAGTAGTCCTGCCCATCACATTTCGAACAAGGGCTAGAAAGTATGTTTTGTTTTGTTTCAACTAGTTGGTCTCTTTCAACTATTCTTTCATATCTGAAATCACATTTCTTGCAAATTGCTTCTAGATATATTAAATCAATACTGTCGGTTGCGATAATAGAATCTATTATTCCTGCTTTTAAATTATTTACGACATCATTCAAGCCATATATTCCTAAACCCTTTCCAGAAAATACTTCACCCATGAATTTCTTCACTATTTTCTTTTCCTCCATGGATCGGAATTCAGACATTATTCCTTGATCGTTTACTTTGTCAATGATTTCTCTTACCCCTTCGTCGCCAGAATAAGAGGTATCTAATGTAGCAATGATATTATTCTGCAGCCTATAGTCGAGATATTCCTCTCTGACAAAAGTCTCTTTTGTGGGTCCCGGGCCCCCCACAATCAGACCCTTGACGGTAAATTGATCAATAAAAATTTTTTGCGCATAATTTGCAATACGATGATAATATTCGTTAAGTTCATTATCTCTGAGTCGTTCAAATCTTCGGGCAGATTGCCCTCCTTGACGATGCTTACCTGAAACCCCAGAAGTTAAAGTCTCAATTGTTTCCCATCTATCACCAGTTAATATTCCCAACCCTGCCTCTTGAGTGTCTATAGATATAATGGCAATAGTACGATCATCTTTTAGCATATCTTTAATATGATCTATCCAAAAATGATCATCACATCTATACAAGTTAATCTGAACTGGTTTTGGAGGTACAACCGTGAATATTTCTATCTTTTCAGTTCCTAAACCTTTTCCAGTAGGAATGGCTCCGCAAAAAATAACCAATCCGTTTTCAGGAGGTTCCTTATATAACTTTAATTGTTCCATAGTTTTGTTAAGAGCATCCTGAACATGATTTCTGGTCAAATCTGATTTTATGTTTGATGCCGTTCCGGCTTCATTTCTCAATTGCGCTAGAACATCAAAGATTGGTCTTTTTGGGGGAATATAAACGGTAACTAGTTCAGTACCATGACCAGTTATCTTAGATAGGTCATTTAACATTTTAGTCAATTTATATTTTTTTACTGAATCCCATTTTTCGTCACTACTTGACTGAGGCACAAATGTTATTTGCTTTTACTTAATTTAATTTTTGACACTTTAGCCGTTCGAGGGATTCATACCAAGATGATAATTACAGCGGATCACATTTTTCAACATATTTTGCAAAAACGAAATTTTGTCGAATGATCGAGGCTATTTTCTTAATTTTTTATATCAAGAATTATTCCTTTTACAAAAAAAGGATACATAATACTTATTTAAAGCAATTTGGTGAACTTTTTAGGTAGAAAAATTGTCGGAATTAAGAAAGGATTATTATGTTCAAGATAAGTTTGTTTTAATACCTAA
>JAKDMR010000179.1 GCA_030452275.1 Candidatus Nitrosocosmicus sp.
AGTTTAGCAAGTGAGATAGGAAGCTATAATCCTATCGAATTTTGGGATAGGCTCTAAGGTTAAAAGACATGGTTAACTTCTGCTAATTACGCAAGAGATCTTGTAATGTAACATATTATCTTAATAAAAAATGTAGGGCATATTCATACCTATAAAGTAATTTTATGGTCATAATTTATTGAATTTATATTAAACTTTGACCAATTATTGATATGTTTTCATTTGACCAGGTTTTGTTTTTTAAATATGTTATTTTCCTAGGTTTGACCTCTCTTGTAAATTATAATACTTCTATAGTCAGAATCTTTGGACGTTTTCAACAGTCAAAAATTTGGTTATTGTTCTTTATCTCTTTCTTTTCTTTGTTTATGGTAATTTATTTCTCCCCAATTGACACTGAGCACATAGCATTTGCACATTCTTTTTTTGGAGGTAATGATGCTAGTTTTAATGGCACTCAAACTCAAACAATAGGAAATTACGTGGTAGATCTTTTAGTAAATCCATCTAAACCCATGATTGACAAAGATACCTCTTTTCTATTCCGTATTACTTCTAACGCTGGAGATGAATTGATCGAACTCCCTGTTTCCTTTTCTATTTTTAGGGACGGAAGTCCTGTATTCTCAAATCCAAATAATTACACACTGGTTAGACAAGGCCATTACGATTTTAATTATACCTTCAATGAGCCCGGAAAGTATCTTTTATTTGTGGATATTAAGGATATTTTCTATACCCTAAATATTTTGAACTTTGTATACGAAGTTGATGTTCAAGTTCCAATTGCAGAAAGAATCTATGATCTTTTACAAACCTTTGTGGTGAATTATTATTATATTTACATACCACTTGCTGCATTGATTGCAATTTCCTTTATTGTGAAGTCAATACGGGCCAAAGATATAAAAAAGGTGAGTAGATAGTTCGATGATTGTACTAAAAATTACATAAATACAAGTATTTTTAATATAAAATAATGACTAATAAATCAACTAGTACAAAAGTATCGCTTTTTGTAGTTTTTGTACTCGTATCAGCAATATTTTCTGTTAATGGAAATGTATACGCACAACAAAATATAACCTTGTCTGAAGCTTTGAATGTAACAGATGCAGCAGAGCAAAATTTCGCTAATGAAACCGAAAGCGTACCAGTTGAAGAAGAATTATTGCCAACAACAACCGACGGATTGGTAACTGGAGATGCTAACATTGTAGCACCCACAGATGAAGTTGCCGCAGAAGAATCACCTGATGCTCATTCTGAAAATGCTACCCATGCAAGTACAGTGACCAGAGATTCTCAAACTATATTACTAGAAGGTGAAAGCTTACCTGAAGGCAGTTTTATTCACTTGTATGATTCTACTCCATACAAGATCATGAATGGTCACATCGCAGCAAAGTTGCCATGTAATGATGATAATGCTACCGCTGTAGATGTACTAATTGGTCAAGCACCAAATCTAACAGCAGCTGAATTAGAATATGTAGCACCATTATCCACACCTGGAGACCTCTGTCTTTATCATGTAGATATAGCATCTGACGACGCAATCACCATCACAGATATTGCAATCGCAAATAACTTTACGGAAGATATTGACTTTCCAGCTACATCTACTGTAGTCCTGGGGGTTAATGAAATCGCTCAACTAGGCGGCGACCATCACGAATAAGATTAGATCAATCTTTTCGTCTTTTTTTTTGATTCTCAAACAGTAATTTCAAGACTTAATTTTTTCCTTGTATGTTTTTTACTTTAAAAATAAAAAGTCTTGTCTCATTTAATTTTCTATGGTTCTTTTATGGCTTACCTTATTATCAAAATTTCACAGGCGGCGAGAAAATTCAGTGACTCTATATAACGATTTGATAAAAAATAAATAATAAAAAAAATTATAAAAGTTGATTCAAACGCAAGCACAAAGCGTTACCCACTGTGTGCATACGTTGGTCTTTTTTTGCTCTCCTAGTCCGAGTCTCTGTTATAGTTATTCCTTCGACCAAGGGGTTTAGTAATACCGCTCAGTCTTCTAGATGGATACCTGCTGTTACTATTGTCATAGCTATTCCTAGATGGATACCTGCTGTTACTATTGTCATAGCTATTCCTTGACCTTTGTTCTCCTGGAACCCTGTTTTGACTATATCCTCTTCTACCATAATTTGATCTGAAACGATTAGGCCTAGGAGCACTATTGAATTTGAAATCTACTTCTATTCCATACTCTGTGTTTAAATTCTTTAGCGAGTTTGCTGCGATATTTTGTATTTTTCTGAGGGTAAACATGTCGTGTTGTGAAACAAAGGAAAGTGCGGTACCATTTGCTCCTGCTCTTGCTGTTCTCCCTATTCTATGGAAATATGTCTCTACATCATCAGGTATGTCGTAGTTGATAATATGACTGACAGTGGTAATATCTAGTCCTCTTGATGCGACATCTGTAGCGATAAGAATGTTGAATTTCTTATTTCTAAATCTTGAAAGGGTACTTTCCCTTTGTCTCTGATTCAAATCTCCATGAATACTATCCACAAAAAAGTCGTCGTTTCTTAATTTATACGTCAGATCTCTAGCCCTTTGCTTTGTTGCCGTAAATACAATAATATGACTTTCGTCATTGTTTGAAATAGGCTTCAAAGTGCTAACTAATTGTTGGAATTTGTCCTTTTCGTAAAGCATCAAGTATGATTGATTTATGTTTGCCTGTGAAATTGTCTTTTCGATGCTAATTTGTTTTGGATTATGCATTTGTTCTTTGGCAAGTTGCATAATAGAGTCAGGCATCGTCGCAGAGAAAAGGCAAATTTGCTTTTTACTATCGATATAAGATAGGATTTCTTTGATATCATCAATAAAACCCATATCTAACATTCTATCTGCTTCATCAAGGACAAGGAAATTAATCTTACTTAACGTAATAGTTCTTTGATTCATGTGATCCAAGAGTCTTCCTGGGGTTGCAACTACGATATTTACACCTTTATTGAGTATTTTCCTCTGCATTTGGAAATTCTGCCCGCCATAGATTGCAACGGACCTCAGGTTGCTATATTTTACAAGTTGATTTATAGTGCTTGTAATTTGTATAGCCAATTCTCTAGTAGGAACTAAAATCAGTCCTTGTAGAAAATTTTTCGGATTTAACTTACTCAACATAGGTAGTACGAATGCGGCTGTTTTACCAGTTCCTGTATTCGATCTACCAATAACATCTTCTCCTTTTAAAATAAGTGGAATTATTGATTCTTGAATAGGAAATGGTTGTTCGATTCCAGTTTCTTTCAATGCTTTAACTATAGATTTTTCAATACCAAGTTCTTCAAAACTAACCAATTAATATATTCAGCTCAGGATTTCTATGTGTGACTGTACTATATAAAAAGCAATGCATTATAATGTTCCAAATTATGGGTTATTTGATCATTATTTGACCTAAAAGCAACGATTTTATTTAAAAAAAACTATACTAATCAAAAGTTTTGAATAGTTTTAATTTTGTTTTACTAGGGGATACAACAATTGCAAATGAGCTGGGAAAAAAGGGAACTTCAAGTGATATCACTATATATGATAGAAAAACTAATGATAAAATCATTTCTTATTGTTTTCCTAATACTTATCCTGAAAAGCTTCAGCCTCTTCTACAGTCTATCGCAATGTCTAACTATGCAATAATCAACATCTCCAAACTCGATTCTTTTCTTGGCGAACAGCTAATAGCAGTTGATATTTTTGGTATAAAGAGTGGTTTTATTTTATACGGTTATGAGATCGACGTTGAAAAAGTAAGAAATATCATAAAGAATACCGGCTTATCATCATTTCAAATACTGGATAGTTTAGAACAGCTGAAAAACGGTATAGCTGAAATGGAATCAAAAACAGAAACAGGAATGGACCAAAAAGACAAAGGAAAAGAGAGTCTCCAACCTTCTGAAACTTGCATTGTAGTAGATCATGTGTTTGATGTTAAGGGAGTAGGTACAGTCGTTCTGGGAACCGTGAAACAGGGGGAAATTAAAACTTATGATGAGTTGGTTTTAAGCCCATCAAACAAAACTGTGGTTATCAAATCCATCCAAATGCATGATGACCCAGTTAATACTTCAAAGAAAAATTCTCGTGTAGGTCTAGCGATTAAAGGGGCATCTGCAAAGGATATATCGAGAGGAGATGTTATTACATCTCCCGGGTTTGCCAAAATAGCAACAGCTGATTTTCAATTAAAGTTTATCAATAATCCATACTTTAAGGAAGAAATATCTGAAACACAGAATTATATGATGAGTGTAGGACTTCAGATACGAACAGTGAAAATAAAGGTAATGCCCAATTCATTTTTATCGATTTCATTTGAAAAACCACTTGTATTTGTAAAGAAAGATTTGTGCATTTTATTTAAACCGGATTCAAAGAGTATGAGGATAATGGGCCATGGGATCATGGAGTGAATTATTGCTGTTACTTGTCTGTCCTGCCTGCCCTGCACTGTCCAAACAAATTAAATAATATTTTGAATGATTATTAGGTTACGCTTTAATAATCCATTTGTCTACAGATAATCAACCCCTCTTATGTCTATTCGAAGTTTTTTCCCTCTGGATTATATCCGTCCTAACCAGGATAAAGTACTTGATGAACTTGATCAAGCAATCAAATCTGACTACAAATTCATATTTTTAGAAGCACCGACAGGATTTGGAAAGAGTGCGGTAGCAGTAACACTAGCCCGATTTCTGGGAAGTTCTCATATATGTACATCAACAAAGGATCTTCAAACCCAATATAATAGAGATTTTCCATATCTTTCTGAAGTTAAGGGTCGAAATAATTTTCCATGCATTGTTAAAGAGGATATGGGCATAAGAGAAAGTTGTGAATATGGACCATGCCTGAAGGACGATGATTTTGATTGTATCTATAAGACTAGAATGAGTGATTATGATGTAAAATCTGAAGGTACCATTTATGAAAACGTGGATATAAACAATTACGCGTTAAAAAAATATTATGATAAAGCTAAAGAACATTCCCAGCTTGTCAAAATCGAGTGGAAGCCTTGTCATTATTATCATCAAAAATGGATTTCTATAAAATCTAGCCATACTATCTATAATTACAAATATTTTCTATCTGATCTCTTTTATTCATCTGGCGTGAACAAAAGA
>JAKDMR010000180.1 GCA_030452275.1 Candidatus Nitrosocosmicus sp.
ATCCTGTTTAGAACCAGAGGATAATCACGGATAGCCGATAGGGTTAACCCCTTCTAATTACGCAAGAGATCTACTGTAATGAAGGTGCGAACTAATTCCCACCCTATTTATCTATTTCAAAGCTGAAAGGTTTGTCTTTTCTTATCAAATTTAGTATATGCTTAGAAAATCAGTATTTTAGCAATTTGTCTTAGTTTTAAGTAAAAATCCCACCAAAAATTCTCAAACTAGCATAAATATCCTATATAGAATGAGTAAAAAAATATACCTCCACGTTATATCATTAACTGTTTGAGTAATCGAATCCAGTGTATTGCCATTTTTACCAAAAGAAATAATGAAGAATCTAAAAAAGTTTCTAACTTGTTAAGAGAAAAGTTGGCTGGGCAAGGGATTAGTGTCTTAGACTTCAAAAAGAACTATGATTCACATCGCCCGGAATTGAATATTGATATTGATTTGGCTATAGCGATAGGTGGCGACGGAACTACTATCAAAACATTTAGAACGTTACCGCCGGGTATACCAGTGCTTTGTATAAATGCAGGCGGTACTCGCGGAATTTTATCAGAAGTTTCAAAGGACTCAGTAGATTCAATAGTGGATCCTCTCTTAGATGGTCATTATTTTCTTGATAGAAGGACCAGACTAGTAGCACAGCTTGGCGAAGATATTACGGTTCCTGTTTTGAATGATTACGTCATAATGCGTTCGGATCTTACAAAAACACCTTTGTTTTATCTCTCTATCAATGACGACGGTTATAGTCAAAAGATGGATGGGATGATCATTTCGACTCCTACCGGATCAACTGGACATTCTCTATCCAATGGCGGACCTATACTGCAAGAACATTTGGATTGTATGTTGATTACCCCTATAGGATCCGTTAATAGGCTGCCTTCCTTTGTGTTACCTTTAATGACAATTACAATAAGCGCAAATCATGATCTGAAATTAATTATGGATGGCCAACTTGTAAAGGAAATCCAAGAGAATCAGCCAATAAGGATTTCGAAATATCGTTATGACGCAGTGTTTCTCAGATTCAATCAAAATGATACTCGACAGATGAATAAACTTGGATTCTAGAAAAAAATTTGTAACCGATTCCAATATCTTTTACAGTGGAATACCATTTCAGACCACTTCAGATTACGTTTATTATGTAACACCTGTTATTCAAGAAGAAATAAATCACATTAAGAGACGGATTGATGGGTTTAATTTATTGATAACGTCAGGAAAGGTGATAATTCATGAACTAGATATCAATATCTTTTCTATGGTCCGACAAAAATGTGTAGATCTAGGTCAGATGGAATTGTCAAAGGCAGATTGTTCTGTAATTGCACTGAGTTTACAACTACATATGCCAATTCTATCTACCGATTACGCTCTGGCCAATGTTGCAAAATATTTTTCTATAAACATACTAACGCCCGGGAAAAAAAATTTTGTGATAAAAAAAACAACAAAGTATTGCAGCATATGTAAGATTTTTTTTGATCTAAAATCAAGTTTTTGTAATAGATGTGGCAACAGTTTGGTCCTTAAAAAGGAAAGCATCCGCTAGTATGGTATTAGGATCTGAACCAACTTGTGATACATTGACAAAGTCTACAATTGTTATTTGACCAAGAATTTTTGGAAACTAGATTTCCTCTCTACAGATACCATTCTGAATATTGTTGGCCGAATGATTAAGCAAATATGCTATAAGAACAGATAGTTAAGTTCTTAAGTAATTAATGTAATTGTGGTATATGAAAAATAATTTAGAATTCATACAAAGCAGCATGACAAAAATGATTAATTATTTTTTAAGAGATGTATTGTAGATTAATCTGCAAAAAGTATAAAGCATATAAGACGAACGACTCTTTTAGTTATTATAGCCAGGGTTACAAATTATGCAAAGAATGTGAATTGTTTCTTGAATGGCAGGGATTCAAATGTCCATGTTGTAATACTATTCTGAGAAGTAGACCACATAATTCGTTTTCAAAACAACGATTAAGGTTAAGTCAAACTTAATTATTAAAAAAAATTATAGACAAACCAATTGATAAAATTATATCTTAAAGTAATTATGTTGTTGTGCTGTTAAAGTGTCTATTTTCAAACCAAAAGAATCCAAAGCAGTCAATATTATCTTTCTATCAATTTTTTTTGGTGTTTTATAGATCTGGTTATCTAACTTTTCATGAAATTGCGAAAGGTAAATAATAGATAAAAATTGATTTGAGAAAGAAATACTCATAACCTCTGGCGAGTTCCCTTCTGCACCAACCAAGTTAATAACTCTCCCCTTTGCTAACAGGTAAATTTTTTTTTTACTTTCTCCAACTCTGTAGCACTCGACATTCATTCTTGGAGAGAAATGATTCGGGTCCAACGAATTCAAATAATTTACGTCAATTTCTACATCAAAATGGCCCGCATTACATAATATTGCGCCCTCCTTAATTTTTTCAAATTGATCTTGGCCTATGACACTTACTTGACCGGTACAAGTTATGAAGATATCTGCAGTTGATATCACCTCATCTAAAGGCTTTACTTCAAAACCATCAAAATATGCCTCTAATGCTCTAAGGGGATTAACCTCTGTAATTGTTACTTTGGCTCCCATTCCAATAGCGCATCTTGCTATTCCTTTTCCAACCCAGCCATAGCCACAAACTACAATCCTCTTACTAGATAATAGTATCCCAGTGGTTTTTAATATCCCTTCTATAGTACTTTGACCTGTTCCATATTTATTATCAAATAGGTATTTTGCCCTTGAGCGGTTTACTGCGATAATTGGATACAACAACAAACCTTCTTCGCTCCATGACATGAGTCTGTTAACTCCCGAAGTAGTTTCCTCCGTCCCGCCCATTATGTAGAACTTTCTCCGTAGTGCTCTTTTGTGAAGCTCTCCACCATCATCTGTGATAATGTGAGGTTTGGTTTCTAGCACGCTTTCCATGTTATCATAAAAATCTAGTAAGGTATCTTCCTTTTTAGCAAAAATCTTAATGTCATTCATAATCAAAAAGGATTTGACGGGTTCTTGAATTGATAGTGGATTGGCAGGGCACAAAGTAACCTCGGCGCCAGCCTCTTTAAGTGCCATCAACAATACCGATGTTTCTTTTGTGATATGTAGACAAATGCCAAGTTTAAAATTTTCTAAGCGCCTTTTAGAGACAAACCTATGAGTTAAACGATTTAGAACAGGCATGCTCTTCTTCGCCCACAAGTATTCTGACTTTCCTATTTCATACTTATCTTTGTCTTCATGCCTAATTCCCATACAATTTACACACCAATCTAAATGAAGTCTGGTGGTATTATTTCCATCTATTTACTTGTAATCGCTTAGTATGTCTGAATATCTCGCATCCTTATATGCAACGTATTTAACATACTCTCCATAAGTTTTATCAAAACCGCAGTTATCACATTTGACTAAAGAAAAATCATCGCTGAGAAATGCTGCTTCTTTACAATCTGGACATCTGATTTTCACTTAGATCGCTTTCAGTTGTTTTATTATTGGTTGTCTTACCTTTCTAAATACTCTGAACCCGCAAATACATTTTATTTCTGGTAAGTATGACAACTCTTCTGCTGTTACGTTAGTGCCACATGACATGCATTCATACGTTACCGCACCCATAACTTCGTTACTCATACTTAATATCTGTTTGAACAGCTATATAATTATTATCCAATCAAAACACATCTATTAATATACCCAAGTGCCTTTTCTCATATCTAACAGAAGAATATGTCAATTTGATTGAGAAAATGAACGTTTTATTACTCTGCAAAACCGGTACAGGCACAATAGCCAAATTCGTCAATTCGTTTTTCACACCGAGGACATTTTTCAAAGTAATTGACCTCCCACATATGCTTACCATACAATTGATAATGTGTATCGATTTCTAAGGGAACGATGAATTTTTGATCTGTATTCTCTTTTTTGGGATCTTTAAGTGAACCCTTTTCCTTCTTGTTCAATACTCCAATCATTATACGATAATCCTATATTTCTATTTAATTGTCATTAAAACTAATTATTATGATGATTCTCTCTAATATTGGTCCAAGATGAAAGACTACTCTTTAGTTGATGATAATCTCATCAGAAAAATTGTTAAACCGCGAGATAACTTGTCAAGAAAAGGTGAGAACGGTATAGCCTTGGTGGTTGGGGGGAGCAGAATCTATCATGGAGCTCCTCTACTATCCTCTCTAGCAGCCTTAAGAAGTGGGACTGACCTAGTCTATACTGCTATTCCAAAGATCAACTTAATTTCTTCCCGAATTTTTTCTCCTGATCTCATAATCTTGCCATTTCCAGATGATAAACTAACTACTGGATCAGTTAGAAGGCTTTTAAACACCCTCCCGAAAAAAATTGATGCAGCAGCGATTGGGATGGGATTGAACGTATCTAAATCACAACCATTGACCTTGCTTATAGAAGAGTTATTGGAGAGCGATTCTCATCTGGTAATTGACGCTGGGGCTCTAATTCCTGAGATACTGCCAATTATATCCAAGAACGACACTATAGTTACCCCTCATCCTGGAGAATTCAAACGGCTGTTTGGTGATAGCCCTACTACAAAGTTATCTGAGCAGATAGATTTGGTATCCCGAAAAGCAAAGGAATTTGGCTTGATAATTGTACTAAAGGGATATCAGAACATAGTTTCTGACGGGGCAAGCACTTTTGTTATGAAAAGAACGACTCCATCAATGACCGTAGGAGGGACAGGAGATATACTTTCAGGATTAATTACTGGATTCAGGACAAAATATGGATCATTACATTCTTGTTTACTTGGTTTATTTTTTAACGGAAAAGCAGCATCACGACTTTCGAGTAAGATCGGATTTCACATGCTCGCTTCCGACCTTTTGACTGAATTGCCCTATGTAATGAAGGAATATGATAAAATCAATTGATTACCTGATTAATTAATTTACTTAGAAATCATAAATTGATAGGATCTATTTTACTATTTTCCAAGGAAGTTGTTTCCATCTTGAGCCACGTATCGTTGAATTGACTAACTAAGGTAGGAACAAAAATTTCATGAGAATCGAAATATGCTGATTTGGTACCATCGTTATTAATTATTATCATATTATTATTATCA
>JAKDMR010000181.1 GCA_030452275.1 Candidatus Nitrosocosmicus sp.
TTAATATAGAAGTAAGGAGGTTTTTACCAGTAATTCTGAAATCCCATAATTTATTTACAATCTATAATAGATTCTATTGAAAACTAGAAGATGAAGTTTAACAGTTTTTTATTGAGGTCGGCACTCAAGCTGATGTGATTGTACTTTTATAAGAAGAAATTACAGGGTGATGATTCGAGGCATACCAAACCAATTTTACCCTAGTTTGAAACTCTAGTAATTCCAGTTTTTTAGCAAATTCCAAATCTGAAAATTGAGAATTAATGGATACTTTCCTATTAATTCAGATAATGAATAAAACTCTGAAACTGGCTTAACTAGGTTCTCATTAGTATAATCACTTTATATTTACAATGACAAGTATATGAATTCCATATTTATGCGGTCACCGGGATTTGAATTCCCGCCATGTCTTTATTAAAAGACAAAGTCCCGGGTTACGGGCTTTCTCCATACGAAATTATATATGGAAGGCCAGTGTCCTAACCAAACTAGACGATGACCGCAACACAAATTCTTTATTTTATTCTGATATTAAACTTTTCCAATATGGCTACGTCCGGCTAAAGAAAAGTTAATATGGATTATTTCTCATTTCCTCTTATTAGAAAAAATATAGTTTAAGAGTGTGTCTATTGCTTTGTTGGTTAATTTATGCTTATAATAGTTGGATCCTTTTTTTGGTTCCTCAGTTAGTTTATCTTTTTGTATAACGCCATATGGTCTATGATCGAGTGCACCCTCAAAATGAACTTTAAATTTCTTGAGTTTTGAAACCACAATTGAATCAAAAACTTCTTTTTGCCAAACTGATCCTATAAAATAAATAGTTGGGGGGTTAGTAAGGCTAGTTATTTTAAAGAGAACGTTATTGATAACAGCTTCAATAGTTTTAGAATTATTATCATTTTCTATATATTGCTCAGATATACCGCCAGCTATCAAGCGATCGGTAATAACTCGTGTATATTCATTTTTTGATATCAAAATTACAGAGGTATTAAACTTGTCAGGTTTGGATTTCATTATGATATTGAATGTTTGGATGCATAATGCAATTCTTCCAATGACAAAATCGGGAAGTGATTCATGGACAGTGCTATCGGCAACTTCATCACCTATTTCACTATCTGGGAGCCCATTCCTATTAAAATTACAATATAATAATATCAGATTACCATAAGTAAAATCATTATCAGACAATTTGACAATATGATATACGCTTAACAAATTTATAGATAACGAAAAGCAAAATTTGAGATTGATTAAGTTGGTCTTTATTTTACTAATTGGTATTTAGATCTATACCCCCGGGGATTTATCATCATATCATCATAATTATACGAAGATGAATTTCCTATAATAATGGTAGTTATCATGCCCATCATGTCAGGATATTCTAACATTTTTTCTAAATTAGTGAGAACAATTGACTGACTGACTCTAAACGCACCTTTTACTATTGCAACCGGCGTTTCAGGGTTCCTATATTTTAGAAAAATATCTCGCGCATCCTTAAGTTGGTGAATTCGTTTTTTACTCGATGGATTATACACAACAGTAACAAAATCTCCAAGAGCAGCAGCTTCAACTCGTTTAACGATAATCTCCCATGGCACCAAGAGGTCACTCATGCTCACGACTGCAAAATCGGTCATCAAAGGAGATCCAATAAGTGCACTACAAGAATTCAAAGACGAGACTCCAGGTACACATTCAACATCAATTCCTTTGCCTTTTTTCCATCCTTTTTCAGCAAGGATTTCATATATCAAACCCACCATTCCGTATATTCCAGGATCACCTGATGAAACTAGCGATACGATGTCTCCTTTTTCAGCGAAATCTATGGCTTGATTAGCTCGATCTACTTCCTGAGTCATTGGATATCTGTAAACTTCTTTACCGTTAATGAGATCCTCTACCAATGATACATAGGTTTCATAACCCACGATGATTTGGCTTTCTTCGATTACCTGTTTAGCGCGGAAGGTCATATGATCATGATGGCCTGGCCCAACTCCTACAACGTATAATTTTCCTGAACTCATTACAAGATATTAATCGTCTGTATTCATTTATTTACTTTCTTTTCTTCAAATTAATTGTGCATATCGTTGAATCATATGAAAATTAATGAGATAATTAAGCTGCATCTATCTGAAAGAAAGTAGTAATTAAATTCGTATACTCTAATCTTTCAAATATGTTGCCATGATGATAAAATAAATCAAACTGATTTGGCTAAATTAAACTCTTTATATAAAGATTTAACTGCTTTTTCACAATCATCGTCCCTTACAACGAATGCCAGATTCAATTCCGAAGATCCTTGGGCTATCATTATTACATTGACATTTTCTTTTGCTATAGAGGAAAAAACCCTGCCTGCAATTCCCTTGATTCCACGCATACCTGAACCCACTACAGTAACGATTGAAACATCTTCTAATATATTTAGATGCTTGATTACTTTTCCCAATAATTTCAACTCCAGGGATGTTATAGCTTTGCCCAGATCATCCTTTCTCAATACCATAGAAATACTTGATTCAGAGGGACCTTGAGATATCATCATTATATTTACTTTATTCTTTGCCAAGGTATCAAAAATGTTTGCAGCCGTTCCAGGTGATCCCACCATTCCACCACCACTAACGTCTATCAGTGCAGTGTTTCTTATTGCGATTATAGATTTAATGATATTATTAGATATTTTCAAATTTTGGGTTATTGTAGTCCCAGGGTGAGATAAATTAAATGCATTTCTTATTTTCAGTGGGATATTTGAATCCATTACTGGCTCCAAAGCTCTTGGATGAATATATTTTGCTCCAAATAGGACCATCTCAGCTGCCTCACTAAAAGATATCTCATCAAGTACCTGTGCGTCTTTTACGATCAAAGGCTCTGCAGTTAATAATCCATCCACATCGCTCCATAAATATACCTCGTCCGCATTAATACAGGAAGCTATTATCGTGGCAGTATAATCAGAACCACTTCGACCCAAGGTTGTAATATACCCGTGTTGGTCTGCCGCTATATATCCAGTAATTACAGGAATTTTTCCTTCTACAATCAATGGGATCAGTTTAGCATTTACTCTGAACCTTGTGGTATTCATCAAAGGTCTTGCTTCACCAAAATTAGAATCCGTGACGATACCTATATCTTTTCCAGTAAGAAAATCAGAATCCAAGTTGTTGTTTCGTAACGAATAACTTACAATTGGAGCTGCCAAGCGTTCTCCAAATGATAACATATGGTCCAAAGATCGTGGTGTAATTTCAGAAATTAAAACTAATCCCTCTAAAATGGCTTGGAATTCTTTTAGAATATCCAAGATTACGTTCTTTGCTTCTGCTTGCAATTTCTGATCGGTTATAGTATTTTCAATTAAATCAACATGAAGACTAGTCATTTCATCTATGAATGTCTTTATCGCACTCCTTTTTCCCTTTGTTATCAGTTCAGAAAGCATGATAATTTTATCTGTTACACCAGAGATAGCTGATATTACACAAACAATTTCAGTATCTTTTCCTTCCAAGTTTTTAAAAGATTGTACAATATTTACAAGAGTCTTTATTTTTGACGATGAGTCTAAGACCGACCCTCCAAACTTCATTATTATTCTCATATCAACGAATTACATTGTCTATTAACTAATGGGATTAATAGAGTATTCTGAATCCAAAATTTGAACAAATTTGTCCCGACTCATAACCAGAGAGAACAATTGAAATATAGTTACAGTCGAGATAATTCGTTCCGGCCTAATCCTGGACTCGTGGTGCTAAATAAAAATGAATTCGACCTATGTTGGCGATCCTAAATTCAAGACGTATTGGCATCTTTGTAGAATATTCAATCGCAGCTGACACACCAACAGTGCTCACCGATTTTACAATTTTCAAAAGATAGTCAAGGCTATAAGTTGCCTTTGATTCTTCTTTCACATTGATCTCTTCTAATCCTTCGCTGTTTGGTTCCATCGTAACAACAGCTTCCCCTGTATCACTTTTACCTACAAACTCGATCCTATCAGGATAGGATTCAATTTCAACGTATTCTGATACGACCTCTATATCAGATAGGATCTTATCAAAAGAAGATAAAGAAAGTAAGAGTTTAGAATTAAAGGATAGTTTTGGTAACGGTGTAGATACAGTTGTACTTTCTATAAGACGCATTTTGTATTCTCTTTTGTAACTACCCATCGTTTTTATCCTCAGGACATCTTCATCAATGATGGACACCTCTAATTCATCCTTCTTGTCGGTTCGCTTTATTAATTTCGAAAATTCAGAAATCCGGACACCGAATTTTAGCTCAGAATCGCATTTGTAGCTTTCAAATGCAGTATTGGGCCAAAAAATATCTATTAATGCTACATGAGACGGATCCATCCCTCTGAATGAAATTCCCTCCGAAGTGGCTTCAAATGTGGCCTCATCTACGAGAGTGGATATAGCTGAATTAACAACCTT
This sequence comes from Candidatus Nitrosocosmicus sp., assembly GCA_030452275.1. GTDB lineage: Archaea > Thermoproteota > Nitrososphaeria > Nitrososphaerales > Nitrososphaeraceae > Nitrosocosmicus. The sequence continues at coordinate 4,494 of JAKDMR010000181.1, forward strand.
CCATTCGTCTGGGGACTTTGTTTTCGCTACAAACATCAAATTAATCAACTAAAACAACAATCATCTATAAATTCCAATTGCATATCAAAAAATCATTCTTAAGAATAATTTCTCCAAGTATGGCTGCATTTTGTGCATCGATAGAATTGAGTGGTGGCCTCATCAGCAGACCTAGTCTGCAACATCCACCAAAAAGCCATATTATTGAGGCACTTTGGGCATTCCATATTGGTTGTAGGCAGTGCCTCAATGGGCTTTTCAGAGTCCATTATCTTTAAAGGATCATCAGAATAGTCATAATTAGAAACAGTTTGGATCACACTTGCAGGGTTAGTCGCACTATTTGTCTCGCTCGCCACTATGTGTCCACACTTCAGGCATGTTAGGACTTTTTCCTCTTGTCTATTCCTTAACCGTGCATCGCATTTTGGACAAAACTTCATTTACTAGTTATCACCGCATTCAATTTCCTATCGTGAGCTTCAACATGCCTGCAAGATCATTTGTAAATTTAATCGCGGACTCTACGGATTCACCTAGTGCCTTGTATGGTTCGTTCTTACTGGTTAGTATCTTTAACATATATTCTTTGATTAGAGGATGCTTTAATACAACACCTGCAAATCTATTATCAGCATTCTTTTGTAGTTCATGTTGAATTATATATAATAT
>JAKDMR010000182.1 GCA_030452275.1 Candidatus Nitrosocosmicus sp.
TTTTCTGCTATCAGCATGTTTCTTTCTATGGATTTATTAGCTAAAAAAGTGCGAGAATTTGTCTGTTTTCTGGCCCTATTGCTACCCAAAGCCATACTAACTCTGACCCAACTTTGATTAAAGTTTCATCAACTATGTATTCTTCAATTTTCTTTCTGTTCAACGATATCTTTTTAGGACGACATTTTTGAATCCAGTTCCAGATTGTAACATGACTTCTCTTTACCTTGTGTAAAAAGAACATTGCTTTAGCAACATTTCTAGTTGACAATCCAAGAAAATACAAATACAAAGCACGACCTATACCATATGAAGATGTTCTGTTTCTTTTACCGAACATAATTGAAATAGAGCATCTTCAAGCTATAGGTTTATCCTTAAGTTAACAGCGCCGAATCGACCAACAACAAGATGATTCTAGTGCAAGGATACTATCAAATGATTCGTCTAGATCCGATAAATTTCCTTCACCATGTGAGTTAGATGAAAAAACATACAAGACATTGGTGGATTCTTTCAAAGAAATATGGCCATACAGTTACATTTGCCTTGAAAGCATTGTACAAAAACTTTATACTAAAAGTGAAGATTCATTAAGAACTGTAAACAATGAAGATAATTTACTAACAAGGGAAAAACTTGAACAGATAAAGAGAAATCGTGAATTAAAAGAACAAAAAAGAATGAGAAATAACGACTAAGTTGAAGGTTGTCTTGAACTCAATACGTCAGGTTTTATATGAGCTAATAGAGGGTTCTGTTGAATTAGTATAAACAAATGATTCATTCCTTCTTTCAAAGATTTCATGTCATTCTCAAGTCTATCCATCTTTTGCTTATCTTCATTCCTTACATCTGAATACAGATCATAAGATAAAATCATTTTACATTTTACACACACTTTTGAATCTTGTTTATTTGATTCATAACAATTGGGACACTGCCTAGGTTTTAGTATGTTTTGAGCTAAATCTTCATTCTCTTTAATAACGCCTTTTGCTTTAAGTATTGACCTTGATGACTCTCTTCCAAAGTAATGGATATATCTCTGTGACATGTTACTTGTCATTGACCACCCTGCATGGCTTCTGATAATATGTTATTTAACAATTTTGGATTTTTCAGTCAAGGCTGAATGGCGAAGTATGTATAAATTAAGCAGTTTAGTTAAAATATTCCTTATCAGGGATTTATCTACTTCAGGCACGTTTTTATCTTCAAGTAACTTTTGAAAAAGATTGTTATATTGTATCTTGTACCTTTTTAACAGTCCATTAACTGATAATTGAGACATTGTAATTGGTTTTGTACTATTTCTTTCATTCTTGTTAGATGACAAATTCTTATCACTCAACGAAACAAAAAGCCATGAATCCTGTCTATTTCCATAAGGATGGGCTAATAACCATTCTTTTAGATATGGGATACTATCAATTAATGGCAGAGTCCTACTACCTGTTTTTCCATTTACTGTCACTTCTGCATATTGAATTCCTTCGGAAGATACTTGAACTTTATATCTTTGATTTTTAGATTTAATAGCTCGTGTGGTCTTGCCGAAGTATCATTAGCCATTGCATGATAACATCTATCACGGGGATAAGGACAGTACTTTAAGAAAATGGCATTTTCTTCAGTGGACCACATATCTTCTGGCTTATACGGTGATTTTTCCTTCCTAGGAAGTCGTTTTATCCCTATCATACAATTAGGCGCATTCCTTCTTCTTGCATCTGGTTCATTCGGACTATGTAGCCAGCGAAAAAACTTAAAATAACATTTGTCTTGCATTCCAAGTTCCGATGCTTTTATGATTAGGATCTACTGTTGAAGATTTTCTTAAACTATTAAGATAATCGAGTATGTCATCTTTAGTCATATCATGGAATGTTTTTTGATGATGAAAATACTTTGATAGATGAGATATTTTCTTTATTTTCGTTTCTTTGGTTGATTCCTTGATGTTTATTTCATTTTGTTCTGCAATTATATAATCACATATTATTTTTGCATTAATTGGATTATTTTGTAGAACTTCATTTAGAATTCTTGAGATGTGGGGTATAAGATGTGTAGTAACAATGTCGATATTTCTTCTTGTTACAATAATATCTTCTACTTTATTGGACAAAGCTATTTGAGTTTGATATACTTCTCTAGCCTGAGGATTACAATTATTGCTATCGAAATTATACATAGATTGAACTTTATACTTTTCTTCTATCGACATTCTTGAAAGGACTAACAAGAACTTTGAGTTTTATAAATGAAAGCATTATCTATAAACCCCTGAATGCAATGGAGGGAATGGGATTTGAACCCATGACCACCTGCGTGTAAGGCAGGTATCCTAACCAGTCTAGACAACCCCTCCAAAAAATTATTTAGAACTGTGTTAGTCCAGTGTTATTAACCTTTGTTTTATCTCATACTGTTCGTCTAGTCTGTCATTTCAACCTACATTTCACACATCTGCATATAGTGAGAACTCGTGTGGATGTGGTCTTATGGTAACGTCTTGATGATCCTTAGCTTCCTGTAGGATTATTGAATCTATAATTTCATCGTCAAATATCGGCTTTAAAAATTCTCTGTCAATATTTAACTCCTCGTATGCTTCTCTAAGTGATGGTGGTAATTGTCTGATTCCTAACTCACGTCTGCGCTGCGGTGCCATTTTGAAAATATCTTCGTCTATTGGGTCAGGTATCGATGTTTTTTTCTTTATGCCGTCTAGACCAGCTGATATTATTGCTGAAAATGCTAAATATGGATTGCATGACGGATCAGGAGCTCGGAATTCTATCCTTTTCATGTGTGCAAACCTTTCACCTCTATAATGAGCTGGATTTCTAATTATCGCAGATCTGTTGCCAGTACTCCATGCAATGTACACGGGTGCTTCGTATCCAGGCACTAGTCTTCTATAGGAATTAGTTGTAGGAGCAACTATTGCAGCCAATGCAGGAGCGTGGTTTAATACTCCGGCCGCAAAATATCTGGCTAATTGAGACATTTCTGCATACGAATCATTGATATCATAGAATAGATTTTTTTCTTTATCCCACAAACTCACATTAACATGCATTCCTGAACCGTTATCAAGTGCTATTGGTTTAGGCATCATAGTTGCTATCATGCCCTGTTTCTTTGCTATATTTTTAACAATATATTTATAACTTTGAACAGAATCTGCAGCATTGACTAACGTATCAAATCTTATATCGATTTCGCATTGTCCCGCTGTTGCTACTTCATGATGATGGGCATCGCAAATAATACCAAAATTATTACTCAAAACATCTACGCATTCATTACGATATTGCATTAATGTGTCGCCTGGGGCGCTAGGAAGGTATCCTTCTTTTAACCTGAGTGCATACCCCACACCCTCTGTCGACCATGGCGCTTCTTTTGAAATAATATTGTAACTTTGAGATCTATATGGGGTCATTGTATTTACTTCTAGTTTATCAAAAACAAAGAATTCTACTTCAGGTCCCCAAAATGAATTATAGTATCCTTGATGTCTAACATACTCTTCGGCTTTTCTTGCAATACCTCGAGGATCTTTTTTGAATTGAGTTCTATTTTCTCCTCCTGATAATATGTCACAAATTAGTCTGGCTGTTTTGTCTTCTTTTATCCATGGTATTATTGCGTATGTAGAAGGGTCTGGTTTTATTATCAAATCGGATTCGTGGATCTCAGTAAAACCTCTAATTGAAGAACCATCCAATTTTGGCAATCCATATTCAAAATCTTCCTTCTTGAACATATTGGAGGCCATTGTAGTGTGATGGAATCTACCAGTTAAACCTGTAAACTGTAAATCTAGAAATTTAATTTCTTCATCCTTTAGTCTCATCATTATTTGTTCTGCGGTAAAATTCAAAGATTCAATTTTTCCATCTATAACTTTATAAGGCAAATGAAATATTCGATCTAGTAAAATAAAAACCTCTAATTAAGCTTATCATGTATACAAATTGTGTGAGAACTGATGGATCATAGAAAGCCAACAAATTTAATAAAAATAGAAGAAATTTTTAATATTTTAAAAGGAGAAATCCATCTTGATCGCGGGCCTCATCCTGTCCCTCACAATTTTTATCAAAATATTTCAAATCTTGTTTCTTTATTAAAAGAACAAAATGAAAAAGAGAATCTAGAATTGCAAAAAGAAAATGATGGGGCTACGGAGAAAATTTCCAAAGAAATTAATTCCAATCTGGTAAACTTGGTTGTTAAATTAACGACTTTGATATTCGTGTTAAGATGCAAGAAAATTTCCAATAGTTCAAAATCACAAAATACGTTTGAATATTCTAATCTTACAGATGAAGAAAAATACGTGTTTTTCGGAAATAGAGAAAGGGAGCAAAAAATTAACATAGTGTTAAAAATGCTACTTGAAGGAAAATCGAAAACTTTGGAAAAGATCGCATCTTCAATAAATCAGAATTTTGTAATTATAAGGTTTTTAGATTCCATGGAGCAATTTGTAGGCGTTAATATGAATAAATATGGTCCGTATCAGAGAGATGATGTGGCAATATTGCCTTTTGAGAATGCTAGATCCATAATCGAAAACAATAAGGCTGTCGAGATTCGTAAAGTCGATTAATTAATAATTTCATGATTAATCTAGTTTTGATTTCAGCCTAGTCCAGTCCGTTCAGCCCAGCCATGTCCAGCATGGTGTACTTTTATTTTTTTTCTTCTGGGTTTTGTTTTATATAGTATTCTGATATCTTTTTTGAATAACATTTACTACATAAGAATCCTGAAATATTCCATTGTGGCATTGCCTCGTATTTAAAATCACCAATTTTGTCATTACATATACTACAGTTAATTCTTTCTCTCCCCTTCAGCATTCTCTCGTTGCAATAAAAATACCAGAAATCAGAAATAAAAGTTATATCATTTGGATTCGTGCATTGATACCTTTCCCATCAATATTAGATAAATTTGAAATTACATTTTAATTGATTAAATAAAATCGTAAAAGAAATTAATAAGGGCGTTTTATACAATTTGTTGTAAATATGGCTGATAAGACTGACAAAAGAGCTTTTTCTACGCTTATGGTGATGGCG
>JAKDMR010000183.1 GCA_030452275.1 Candidatus Nitrosocosmicus sp.
ATATGAGGAACTATTTACTGAGGACGGTTTAAGAATATATGTTAAATGGTATACAAAATCTTCAAATGACCAATTTAATATTGTTCATCCAATTTACGTAAATAACATATTATTCAGTTTGATCTAGTAATCGGATCATTCTCATTTGTAGTTTTGGACTCTTTTCTAGAAGACAGATATTATCCTGTAGTCCAATCGAATAATAAGTAATCCCTCTTTCTTTCAAAACGGTATTTAGGTCATGTTCTTAAAACTCCCTTCCATGACAATCTCTTTTAACGATTTTCTGCTGTTAGGGTGCTCTACCTATTGTAACTTTGGAGGTAATTTTTAGATGAGGCCCCTATTACTTATTGCAATCATTGCCAAAACATCAAAAGTGACGGGAATGTTCAAATCTTCTTTTGGTTTTTGGTAGTCAAATCATTGCATACCATGTGCAACAATTCCTCTTATTGAAGCCTCCAACGCCAAATTCTTCCATGCAGCACCTGCATCAAACTGATGAGTTATTGAAGGTTTTTCATTATATTCAAAGTTCTTTCTGGATATTATTACCACCAAAACCCCTGCTTCTTTAGCCCAGATCCTATTACCCTCATTTAATAAATCCAAAAATTTGGACCATTCACTGCCTGTTCTTTTTGAATAAATGAATCTCCAAGGTTGATTATTAAAGGAAGAAGGAGACCATCTTGCAGCCTCAAAAAGACTCATCAAATCATCATCGCTTATTTCTTCTCCGGTCATCGACCTGGGAGACCATCGGTTAACAAAAATAGAATTTATTTTATAGTCAGTTTTTCTGGTATTTTCTGGTTTAGTATTCGACACAAATAACTATGAAAAAAATATTATAAAAAACTAATAGATCAATTTGATCTATAAGGAAATAGTACTGGAAAAAGAAGGTAACTTAATAATCACACACATATCTGTATAAAAGGAACAATTAAGATATCTTCACAGCGAGTTATAGAATACAAGTGGGGATCTGCAACATATAGACACACGGTATTTATAGATAGATTGGTTTATGAACCAAATTATCGAATAGATTTGATACGGCAAATTCAACAAAACAAAAATTGCATTTTTATTCCATTCGGGTCATAAACATAAAATGAATTGTCATGATATTGCCTATCAGCATCTGCTATATTACCATCAATACCAATCCTAAGATTAGCAAAATTATTTCTTAATTTTCTTATATCTGCGTTATTATTAGGTAATACTATTGCGTAATGATCAAGACCAGGTCCATTCTGTTCATTGTTATTGGCAGGTAAAATATTGGTTCCAATCCAGGTATTTGTTGCTATATGATGATGATATCCATCAGCGGCAAAGAAATAAGCACCAGGATAGGTAGCAGTATGGTAAAGACCAAGTGTACCATTGTAGAATTTTTTTGCTCTATTAAGATTGGACACATGCAAATGAACATGCCCTATTGTTGTACCTAGAGGCATTCCATTCCAAGTTTTGGTATTATGTTTGGTTAGTAAATCAATCGTGTCTAATGGCTCAGTAACCATATGAACTATATTATTATTCCAGATCCACTCTGATGGCGATCGATCTCTATAAATTTCAATGCCAATATGATCAGAATCATGGATATAAATCGATTCAGACACCGCATGATCTGCCATGCCCTCATAATATTGCTGATCAAGATTCACTTTTATGTGTTGAAGAAAGGCTACCAAATATTCTCTTTCAGGTAATAATATAGCAAAATGGTAAAGACCCGCTTCCCTTTTTACAATACTTGGATATTTTAAATCAGCTAATTTATTTTTAAGTTGAGTTAATATGATCATAGGTGTTGATGATTAAATGTCTCATCTTTATCTATATAATGTGTATCGGGTACTAAAAAGGCTGTATTAGTATGTACATCTTCTTTTAGAATTTTAAATCCAAGAATTAATTTATAGAAATTAAGAGATTCTGATAGGTTTGATACTTTTAGGTGAACATGGTTTATTTTCATTGACGAATCAATGACAAAAGGACGATCATCAATACCCATAGTTATATTATGAGTTCTTTGTATTTAATCTAGCAACTCCTCTTCTTGGTCATATCATTTGATTGCAATCTTATTACCCGCTGGTGATTAATTGTAATGTATAATAATTTATAATATCTAGGTGCATCTATATTTTTGTCAACTAGGATACGATTAAGAAAATGATGTATTTCTTATAGAATGGATCAGATATTGTAACTAGCGATTTATAAGTTGTTGTCATATAGTAGGTAATGTACACTAAAATTCTTGTTCCGATAGATGGATCTGATAACTCTATTAGAACTTTAAGACATGGATTATTTTTAAGTTCCAAATTAGGGTCAAAGTTAACTGTTTTAAATGTATTAGAAATTCCTCCAGTTGTCTATGTTCAATCCCAAAAGATGGTGGACTCGGTAATTAATGCATTAGAAAAAGAATCAAAAGAAGTTTTTGAAAGAGTCGATGTAGAATTGGGAAATTATGGTATAAGTTATGAACCAATATTAGTAAAAGAACATCATGGTGCATCTATCATAATTGAATATGCTGATCAGCATGACGTGGAAGTTATAATTATAGGAAGTAGAGGAAATGGCAAGATCAAAACCGCTATTATGGGAAGTGTGGCTCATAATGTATTTCATCATACTAAAAAGCCGATGTGAATTATCAAATAAGCAGTCGAATCAAAACGTATTTTCATATCGAAATGCCATGTCATCATTGAATCCCACATCATTTGGCCAACCATAATTACCGTCTACTATGAGACGATTAGATCCGTCTTCAGAATTGGGGACCATGTTCTGCTTAGTACATGTCTTCGTAGGACTTATTGTCAAACCTAGCGGATTACGATGACCGTACCTAAATCAGTCATAAGAGACATGAATTCATACTTTTGTAATAGATTGAGTCAAGAGGATTCACATTCACATAATGGTTTAATAATATTACTACCAAATACTACCTATGCAATGCCAGAGTTGTAAAGAACACTTCCACCCTCAATTAAGGCACAATCATCCTGAATTTAATGATGATACAAAATTATGGCACAGATTATATTATCAATATTGCCCCAATTGTAAAACTTTCCAGGTGTATCTTTATGAGTATACGAATAGTGATAAAATGTATCCTATGGGAACAGATTTAGAAAATAGGTTAAAATATTTAGGAGGAAGTCATCTGGGTAAAGAGTCAAGAGTGTAAATTATAACTCTGAGAATATTACATCTACCGAAAGTATGAGTTGCCTTTTCAATTAAAGGAATTACGGCAATTGCTTTGATAGTCAACGAGGATCCATCTAAAGGACTATCACAGTTTTTCCAAACTTTATCATTTCTTCAGGTTTGCCACACAAAGATGTATTTAACTTTAATTCCATTTGTAAAAAAAATATATCGCTCATGAGTTATCAAGGATTGTAGAGAAATCTGAGCTCACTAAGACCTGAGAATCCCTTTATTGCTAATAACATAGAGATAGACTCGGATTATCCTAGTACGGGATTAAGAGATGCTGCTAATTCAGTCTCTCGCTTTGTTTCAGATTCGATGATTGTTTCGTTTTGGTTATTACTTCTTATTACAATTAAAATGGGATCGTTATTGTTAAAGTCTAATAATTGGACAATTTATCTGCACATTAAATAATTACATTTAATGTAGTCGAGAATCATCCACCACTAAAACCACAAAAAATAGATTCTCAATGCTAAATCTTTAAGAGATATGATTGTCAAGTTAGATAGTTACATTAGAATATGATCTCCCGTATTTTGGTTACAAGGTTGGGTTTGTGTTTGGGCCCAATTCTATTTTTAATAATAGTTTTTTTCCCATTTCGCAAATAAGCACCTTATCCATTGAAGCCAAAATAGTTTTAGCTGCTACATTATGGATGGCTGCTTGGTGGATTACAGAACCGGTCCCTATTTACGTTACTGCTTTATTACCAATAGCGATATTTCCTTCGCTCGGCGTAATGGACTTTACTGAAACCTCATCTAATTATACGGACAAAATCATATTCTTATTTTTGGGTGGGTTTTTATTAGCTAAGGCAGTTGAAAAATCAAATTTACATAAAAGGTTTGCTTATAGAATTCTAAAGTTATTCGGTACAGAACCCAAGTTCATTGTGGCAGGATTTATGGTTGTGACCTGGCTCCTTGGAGCTTGGATGAGCAATACTGCTACAGCAATAATGATGCTTCCAATAGCACTTGCAATAATTTCAATGATAAATAATGTTGAGAAATATAATAGATTTGTAGTATGTTTGTTACTGTCAATAGCATACGCCGCAAGCATTGGAGGTGTCACTACATTAATAGGAACCCCACCCAATGCAATTTTTGCATCTTTAGCTTATTCTATTGCTGGAGTAGATATTACATTTAGTCAATGGTTATTGATAGGATTACCTATTGGAGCAATATCCCTAATCATAACTTGGCAGTACATGATACGATTTGGTTCCAAAATTACGGATATTAAACAAGATATTTTTGGAGATAAGAATGCTGTCAAAAGGAAATTATCAGATCTTGGTAAGATGAGTAGAGACGAAAAATTAGTTGCTCTGGTCTTTGTGGCTACAGCGGCGGCATGGATTACCAGAGGATTGATATGGAAAGATGTTTTTCCAATGATAGACGATTCATCTATTGCTATGGCAGCAGCCATTATATGGTTTATTCGCCCATCAAAAACAGTAAACAAAGATAAGAACAACATTTCATTTTCTAAAAATAGCAATCATAAACTAGAAGAGCAAGACGATGTTGGCAGGGTTAATAATAATATTGAAGTAGATTATGGTAACAAAACGGACGCTCCCTCCAAATTATTAGACTGGAATACGGCAGTTACCATTCCTTGGGGAGTATTGATTCTGATAGGAGGTGGTTTGGCCCTTGCAGATGGATATACAATGACTGATTTAGGAGAGTGGATTGCAACCCAAATTAGTTTCATAGGAAATACAAATTATTTAGTAGACTTCTTGCGTAATTAGAACACGTTAGTCGTATCTTCCAGCCATCAT
>JAKDMR010000184.1 GCA_030452275.1 Candidatus Nitrosocosmicus sp.
ATAGATATCAATAACATAAATAGAAATTTTACTACATCAAAATATACAGGTGAAATCGATGGTATCACATTATATAATGATGATCGCCTTAGAAGTTCAAGTTATATTAGTAAAAGTTTAAAATATCAAACCTATCTGTTTAATTCCGAGAGGATTGAACGAAAAAGAATAGTAGGATATGAAACATTAAGATATAAATAAAACCACTTTTTTAACCACCATAAAATTTGTTTCGAGTAACTCCCTAATTTCAGGCCAAATTTAATAATTGGTCGGGTATTTGTCGGGCCCGGGTGACACTTTTTTCCTTTTCTTTTATTTCAAGCATCAGGTCGTAGCTGCAATCAATTGTGGAGAATATAAAGTTCTTGAACTTGATTTCATCCAAAGTACTAGCATGTTTTCCTTTCCTGAAATTTGGTTCTTGACTACTATATTCCAACATCATTACACCATCTCTGTTTTTCTTCCACGCATTGTCTGCAGACCTTATGGCATCATGGATCGATTGCCCATCATTCATACATTCATGGTGAAATACTTCAAATAAGACGGGAACATTCGTTTTGTCGTGTACTCTTAAATAATCCCTTAAACTAAAACGATAATCATCATTTTCGATTACTAGTCTCGACTTAGCCTCATCAGACAAGAATGTATTGTAGTTTTTGATGAACCTATCTGATGAGGAGTTCTTGTCATTATAAGTTCCTCCAACGTGGATCTGAATTTTTGCACTATTATCCAACTCCATTGCGTTGAGGAAGGCAGTTTGGTAATTGAAAACATCATGGACTCTGAAAGGAATTTCAACCCGCTTAATGAAAAATGCTGTACTGTTTGAGTCACCGCTTGAATGTTTCAATAAAACGAATTAATTTTAATATTCACCCTAATCTATTTTTTGCATAAAATTATAACAGTTGGCAGCAGAGAATTACGCATATTAACTAAAATTATCTTTATGCTTTGGAAACCCTGTGAATCTTTTCGTTTGGGTTGATCCTTTCTTGTTAGAAGAATTAATAATTCTTTTCATTCAATACGATTCACGTAGATTCAATCTTCAAAGAAGTATTCCAAGACCATTATGTATTACTGTACAGTCCTTTTGAAAAATAATTTAAGACAGGGCGATAAGAGTGAGATTGTATCACTAAGCTAGGCCGCTTAGTTAGGAATTTAATTATTTGAAATGCAACAGCAGTTTGCACAAGTTAATTAGCAAAACAGTACTTCACCCATTATGACATAATTACTTAACCCATAATCAGGCTTTGATAATTTATTATATTGAGGTATAGGGATATGCTCATAAATTAATTTGAAATTAAACTCTATGATAAGTCGCATATTTTTATAGTTAAAACCGTCATCCTATTACTGGATATCATATTTGGAGACGAAGCAGATAACACTCTTTCCATTACTGTTTTCCAATTTCGTCGGAACTTTAGGATTTAGTATCGTATTGCCCTTCTTGGTATTTCTTGTGGTGGATTTTGGGGGCAATTCCATAATATATGGAATACTCTCATCCATATATCCAGCGTTTCAGTTGATTGGTGCCCCCATATTGGGGAGATGGTCTGACACTTTTGGTCGAAAGAAAGTTCTTTTAATTAGTACTGCTGGTACTTTAATTGGTTGGATCATATTTCTTTTCGCCTTGTATTTGCCAAAATTTGATCTTATAGATATCAATACTGCTCTCTTCGGAGCTTTTACCCTTTCTTTGCCCTTGGTTGTGTTGTTTGTTGCTCGTGCGATAGACGGGATTACAGGTGGAAATATTTCTGTTGCCAATGCCTATATTGCAGACTTATCGGACGATAAGACTAGAAGCAAAAATTTTGGGAAGATGGCCATTTCTTCTAACTTGGGATTCATAGTTGGCCCCGCTCTCGCAGGCATCCTGGGAGGAACCATTTATGGGAATATTTTACCAGTACTAGTTGTTATTTTAGTTTCATTTGTTGCATTCGTTGCAATCGGGGTAATGCTAAAAGAATCAAATAAGGTCGCAAAAGAAGTCCTACCGATTCAAAAAAATAGCATTCAGAGGGTGTTTTCATTTGAATGCAAATATTGCTTTAACCCTCCAAATCCCGACAAGCTAAAGTTCAAAGACATTTTCAAATTGAAATATATACCAGTATTAATGGTATTGAACTTCTTCATTTTTCTAGGGTTTAATATTTTTTATACATCATTTCCGATTCATGCGGTATCAAGTCTAAAATGGACTATAACAGAAATGGGTATTTTCTATGCTATCTTAAGCGGATTAATGATACTAGTACAAGGTCCAATTCTGAGAAAGGCATCACAAAAATTTTCAGAAGGTAATTTGATAATCATCGGAAGCTTTATCTTGGGCGTGAATTTTGTATTATTCTTTTCGAGCAACATAATTTTGATTTATGTTGCTGCGATTCTCTTTGCAGTTGGCAATGGATTGATGTGGCCGTCATTTATGTCTGTTCTTTCAAGGTTTGCCGGAAAGGTTCATCAGGGTGCAGTGCAAGGGGTTGCAAGTAGTATAGGGAGTTTGGCCAGCATTATTGGATTGATCATAGGCGGATTCTTGTATAATTCTATAGGCTCCACTACTTTTTTGATCGCTGCAGTAATTATTTTCGTTGTTTTCGCATTGTCGTTTAAAATTTTAAAGATTCAAAATACATTTAAAGCAAATTAAAATCATGATAAATGGGTCAATCACAGCTCTGACACCTAAAATAACAAAATCAAATTTTTGCACCGATATCGGTTTACATCCCATCTTGTAATGGCCTAATGGATATTACAAAGAGGTAAATTGTCTCCGAAGGTATATGCAATTCTTCTGAAAATTGTTTTAATCACTCCCCTGATTTTAATCGAAACCCTGATAACCGATGAATCTGCATTTGAGTGAGGAAAATGGTTTGTTAGTACCCGCAATTTGCAAATCGTCTAATTTAAAATCAATTTAGTATTATTGTCACATTATTTTATTTAATTATAACCTAGGATATATGAAGCTATGAAAAATTATGCCAAACAACCGTCGGATGTTTCTAATTTTGGGCAGATCTTTATGCTAGGCAGTGAAAGTCATGTATTACTAAACACTGAGTTAGCCCCATACGATGTTAGAGGAACACCTGGTTTGATACCAAAAATAAGAGAATTTGGGTATTCTAGGACGTCAATCCAGAGTTTGGAGAATGAGATCCAAATTGAATAATGATGAATTGTGGCCAACACTTCCTGTCGCTAGCTGGAAGGAAACTTATGAAACCTTGCATATGTTGACACAAATCGTGGGCAAGATTCGACTTGCAACAACCCCAATGGAAAATCATTGGTGGAACTCTACCTTATATGTTACGCCAACTGGGCTAACCACATCAGTGATGTACCACAATGATATTCCTTTTAAGATCGAATTTGATTTGAACGAACATTTCTTGATTATTGAGAAATCCTTTGGTTACATTAAGAAAATTCCGCTAGAGTCACGGCCCATTGCAGATTATTATAAGGATATAATGTCAACACTGGAATTAATTGGAATTTCATTAAGGATCTGGAGTACACCAGTTGAAGTGGAAAATGGAATTCCTTTTGATAAAGATTATACCCATTCGACATACCACGGCAATACAGCCAATAAGTTTTGGCGAATACTAGCACAGTCCTCTCGATTATTCACAGAATTTCGATCAAGTTTTTTAGGCAAGGCTAGTCCAGTTCATTTTTTTTGGGGGGCATTTGATTTGGCTGTTACACGTTTTTCAGGACGAAGGGCTCCAGTTCATCCTGGCGTTCCTAACTGTCCTCAACATGTAATGGTCGAAGCGTATTCTCATGAAGTTAGCAGCTGTGGATTGTGGCCGGGAGGAGGACCATTTGAAGGACCAATTTATTATTCATATTCATATCCTGAGCCTCCTGGGTTCAAAGATGCTCAGGTCGAGCCTGTAGGAGCATACTACGAGAGCAGTATGGGTGAATTTATTTTGCCATACGAGAAAGTGCGAAAAAGCGAGTCACCTGATCAATCCTTACTTAATTTCCTTCAGAGTACATATGAAGCTGCAGCCAGGACATCAAATTGGGAACGTAATATGTTGGAAAGACAATAAGAGTCACTATTGGGATTCTAAGCCGAATTGTGGGAAATAATGATAAAAAAAGAACAATACCACTATTAGGATTTTAATTCAAAATCCTTATTCAAATTAACACAGGATGTAAAACCAGATGGATTCATGCTAACAATATGAAACGGTATGGGTTGATTCATGCGATGCATAGAGGAGATAGCGATTTAATAATATAGGTAATTTACCAAGCATCCTCTCATGAAATAGCCGAGTCATCTAAGAATATCAAGGACTCAAAACCCAGGATAGATTTAGTATTTTACATGATAACGCATTTGCGTATGCAAAATTATTAACGGGTTGAAAGAAAATCATTCGGATCAGCTTATATGACGTTCATCAAATAACTTTTCACAACATTATCAAGACGGTCCAGCCCTACTGGTTTTTTAACGATTTCTCTTACCCCAACTTCGGAGTACTCTTTGAAATCTTCCATCTTCGAACAACTAGCGGTTAATATCACTATAGTTTTATATCGTACACCTTGTTTTTTCAGTTGACTTAGTATATCGAGCCCTGTATATTCGGGCATTGCTATGTCCAAGAGGATAAGGTCGTATTCCCGTTTTTGAATCTCAAACAACCCCTGTTAACCCCTATTGACCGCTTTACACTCTATCCCCTGTATCTTGCAATAATCTGTCACAGCTTCGGTGGTGTCAATGTTGTCATCAATTGTCAGCAAGTTCAAACTAAATTATATAGTTAAACTTTACTTATAAATATTAAACAAAAATTAAATAAATAAGAATTCATTAAATCAATGTATTCGTTTTTAGTTTTTAAATGTAGTAATTTCCATAAATTCGGGTTTGCCATTTCCGTCTTAACAGTTGTGTAAAGAATATGTTACATTCTTTCTGTAAACTAATTGTGCTTC
>JAKDMR010000185.1 GCA_030452275.1 Candidatus Nitrosocosmicus sp.
GGCTCCATATCAAAAACACATTCCTTTTTTAGTAAATAATATAATTCGAAGAGTATAGCTTAATACTCAAATAGAAACAGTATAAAATTGTCAATCTATATAAATTGCGATATTATAACAAATATAATAAAGTACATTTATGCACTTTTCATGACGGTTTTTCTAGTACCAATAGCTCCATGTGTAAATGCACAGTCCACAGTTTACGAATTTGGTAATGCATTAAACAATACAACCAGTGAAATGGGAGAATCCATAAGCAATGCTACACAAACTGAACCTTCAATTGGAGATGCGCTAACCACCTCTAGCTCAATTTCGAATTCAAGTTCAAGTCAAGAAACAGAAGCTCGATAATACAACTAGTGAAATAGGCGAATACTTGGATAACACCACCCAAGATATACCTTCAATTGGAGATGCGCTAACCACCTCTAGCTCAATTCAGAATCATGCTACACCTTGAATGGAGAAGATAATTGTCTATTGAATTAGTAAATTGAAATTCTATAAATTACGTGTAATACTACTTTTCTTGTGGAAGTACCTATCGCACAAATTTTACAAGATTTTGCAGTTATAATGATTATTGCTGCTGTAATGACTTTGGCTTTCTATAGGTTAAAGCAACCTATAGTAATAGGATTTATTGTTGCAGGTATTATAATCGGTCCTCATAGTCCACCATTTAGCCTTATTTATAATATTGATGTTTTAAACCTATTTGCTGAAATAGGTGTCATACTATTGCTTTTTACTGTGGGAATGGAGTTTCCCATTCAAAAACTAAAGAATATAGGGAGAAAGGCGATTGTAATTGCATCCACCTAAGCGTTTGGAACACTAGCCATTGGGTTTTTTGTTGCATAATCACTTGGATTAGGATTTTACGACAGCCTGTTTGTAGCATTGGCAATATCAGTAACAAGCACAGTTATTGTGATGAGAGTTTTAGGTGAGCTTAACATGATGAAAGCCGAGGCCGCCACTTTAATCTTGGGAACTGCCATTATTGAAGATATTATTATCATATCTCTGTTAGCAATATTCCAATCCACAGGAGCAAGTGGAGAAATATCTTTATATGAAATCATGATATCTGTAGGAATAACCATAGGGTTTATTGCAGGAGTTTTGATAGTTGGCTCAAAAATAGTTCCCAAATTGATGGATATTATTGCAAGAACCAACCAGCATGATGTATTAATTGTAGCTGCTGTCGGGGTTGCTTTTGGATTTGCTTTTCTATCATTTCAATTGGGAATATCAGTAGCTGCGGGTGCATTTTTTGCAGGGGTTCTCGTTGCAGAGTCAAGATCTCATGCAGTAACTAGCGTTTTAGCTAATCCGGTTAAGGACATATTTGCAGCATTATTTTTTGTTTCAGTGGGTGCATTAATGGACTTTACACTAATCCCTCAGTTCATAATTCCTGCATTAATACTTATAGGTGTCTCAATAGGTGCGAAATTTATGCCAGTCTATATCTCAGCTAGACTCCAAAAAATAAGCAATATCACTTCAACAAGAACCGCATTGGGATTATCTTCATCTGGAGGTGAAATAGCCCTAGTAGTAGCGAAGGGAGGAATTGATGTTGGCGCAGCAAGTCCAGTTATATTACCAATGGTGGGAACTATGACCATCATCACTACATTCATTTCGCCTTATGTTATTAAATATGGGTGGAAATTTACAGAGAGATTTGTAAAAAGACAGGATAAAGGCAGTGGAGGAGAAAACCAACAACAACAACAACAACCATCCAATTCAGATGAAAGTTAAGATAAACCAACGTCTTAAAATTCATGAATCAAAAATAAATTTACATAATTCTTAATTTTATCTACCCGCAATATCCTAAAAAACTGCTTGGTCCTCTCTATCATAATCTTGCTTCAAGCAAATTGCAAATCCGACATGACCACAATCATCGGTATTACAATTTATACACCATGGCATACCGTCTCTGTAACCAACTATAACATCTTTTAAAATACTCTTATCAAATAAAATTACATATTTATCATCAAAATAATCTTTGACCACTATCATAGTATCTCCAGAATTTGTATCTTTTGCAATTAACCACTTCATAAATTCCATTGTACCAAAGTCAAGGGTAGACAACGCAGAATCCTTCTCAGATATTTGAGATTTTCCGGACAAATCTTTCTTAATCTTTCCTTTCTAATTTAATGTACCGGCGAAAAAGGTATTAAAGATATCTATACCATTTTGCTATATTTCAGGTTTTTTGAAATGCAAAATGTTGTATGATTATTCACGTATTTCAATCATTTGTTGTAATCCGAAACTTAATTACAGACGAAATTCTAATAAAAATCTCTTAGACCGGGTGGGATTAATATCAGTATCGGTGTATTATGGATTCCCTGTTTGTTAGATGGGTAAGAATTTACGCTACTTTTCTATAAAAAGCGACTTTAGATCAAGAAATTAACCGGGTTCGTTGGGATTAAGTTCCGTATGGTATAAGGGTTCGGTGGAAAGACAAGGATCTGTGAGTAATTCAGAATTGGTTTTCAGATATAACATATATTTTCATTATTTATCTATAAAAAATAGGCATACACTTTAACAGAAAATCCCGGTTTTTAACCAACCCTTTTTGAACCTATCTCTTTTAGAACGGTTCCTTAACTAGGGTCAACTCTTTTTTTCATATAGGGAATCAATTTGTAATGTATCGAATATAATTCATCTTGATGAATTATTACTCCACTATTGACTAATGAAATAAAACCGCCTGAAACTTGTCTAGGAGTAATGCTCTTGTTCTTACAGATCTCATTTCTTTTAGTTTGATATTCTTTTAATATGAAATAGGATTTATGTAAGTCGGTAATCAATGGCCACATGACGTTTTCCCATACTAGCCTTCGTCTGTCAGCGGAATAGGCATATCTTCCCTTTTCATATTTTAGATAACTTTTCTTATGATTTTGTATTTTCATTTCCCCTCTTTCTATTTCAAGTATTCAAGTTTCATTTGTAATATCTCTAAATTGACAATGTATGTTCATGAAATCCTATAGATCGAAAGTGTTCTATTCCATTATGATTACCAGAAGCAGAATGCCTCGGGAATATGACATGATATGTAAATATGGACGAAGGTAAATGATAATCACACGGAGTGGATGACTCAAGATGGAGAATCACGCTCATTCCTCATATGAGTAAAGTATTATTGAGAGAAACATGAAATACATAAAGGACAGAACTGAATGCTTTGTGATTACTATCTCTGTAGGCTGAAGAATTGTAAACTAAAACACGTCAAATAATGACTTGATTTATTTACATATCATTTTAGCAGGAATATCTGGTCTTAACTTTACAGAGCCTTTCTTTTATCTACAACATTAAAATACTAATATACTTACAATGCAAGATATAATGCGAAATTCATCTTCATATTCACGCTTTCGTATAGTATTAGGTATTTTTTTTGGTATTATACTTTTGTCATCAATGTCTAATTCTTCTCTATTGACGCAACTATCGGCGAGTTTTCATGCTCAAGCTCAATTTAATTTGGATACGATCTAGATAAGAGAGTTGGTAATAGATCTTGATAATGGTATAAAAACAAATGCTCAATTAACTTTACCTGTAGTTGGAGGTGGACCATTTCCAGGAGTTTTACTAATCTTAGGATCTGGTGCTGAAGACATGAATGAAACAGCCGGATATGTTTACCTAAATAAAACTACAGGGGAAAAACTATATCCGCCAACACCATTTTTTGATATATCAAAGTACCTTTCAGAGAGAGGATTTGTTGTACTTAAATATGATAAGAGAGGAATAGGTGAAAATCATACTATCCTTGATACAAACATATGGGGAAATATGACCCAAGGAGATCAAAAATGATGCAGAAAAAGCCCTTGACGTTTTAATACACCAACCTGAAGTCAACCCTAAACAAATTACTGTCCTAGGTCACAGTGAAGGAACAGTAATAGTTCCCAAAATGGCCGTCGATAATCCAGATAAGATAAAGAACTTTGTACTTATAGGTGCAGCTGCACAAAATATTAGCTCGATCCTGCGCTTTCAAGTAATAGACTTACCCCTTAAGTATGCTAAAGAAGTATTGGATAAGGATAATGATGGATTAATTTCAATAAATGAATCTTCTACAGATCCCACTTTTCTAAGATTGATAGGAGGCAATTTTAGTAATATCCTAACAATAAAAGATCCAATTATCAATAAAACATACTCTAATAACACCAAAAATGAGCAACTTCTAAATACTCAATTCGATGAAGATAAAAATAACTTCATAAGCATAGCAAGTGAACTAAGACCCGACTTGGAACAGTCATTGGAAAAAGCCTTGAATTCCACCCCTGGAAAGTGCACCGATTTAGAGGGATGTCAAAAATGGATGAGATCATTTTTAAGGTCATCAGATAATTTAGATACTATTAGTTTGGTTCCCAATAGTACGAGTATCCTAATACTTAATGGAGAAAATGATACTCAAACACCAGTAGAGCAAGCATTATTACTAGAGCAAAAATTAACAGAGCTGGATCATCCAGATCATACGTTAATTACATACCCTAATATAGGTCATGAATTTTCGCTTTCATCAGAATGGTTTACTGAACTAGGACCATTGGCTAGCTATGTCCTTCAGGATCTGTTTGAATGGTTATCAAGTCCGTTACGAAACCTACGATAACAACATCAAACCAACTTTTGTTTTAATTAGTAAAATTATTCATATTTTATAACTTGCATAAATTTTAATGTCATAGAAAGGATTATTTGGATTTAACGTGACGATGAGATGATACTTCTGTCAAATTATAATATCCTATTTCAAAACCCATTTCCGATAAGGATAGAAAATTAGAAAATTAATCTCCTTATCTTATATAGTATTTGATACATTCAAAAATGTCTTTACAATTTTGGTAATGGTTTCAGGATATT
>JAKDMR010000011.1 GCA_030452275.1 Candidatus Nitrosocosmicus sp.
CAAGCAGTGTTAGTTTACAAAATGACATAGCATATCATTTACACAACTGTTAACAGACCCCCTGGGAATAAATGATCATATAAATAAAGCTATTAATAGGAAATAGGTAAAATTTAACTTGTGTGATTCAAATTGACAGTTACAAAGAAAGAATTAAAACAAAAAGAAAATATTGAGAGACTTAATAATGCGATATCTACATTGGATACTTTAATAAAAAACGTCAACATTCAAAGAAATATTAGAAATATGATAAGGGAGGTCCTGGCCATTCTTAAGGATGAGAAAGGAGGAAGTATATCAGTGCGAGCAGCTAATGCTATTAGTATGTTAGACGGTGTCACCCAAAATCCTCAAATGCAATCACATATTAGGACGAGCTTATGGCAAGTTGTATCAGCGTTAGAGAGTATAAGGGAGTAATTACTCTTACAGATTTTTAAGTATTCGGCTTGCCTGGTTTAGGTGGTGGTGGTAACTTCTCTAACTTATGATTAGGATTTGCTAAATAATGTCGCGATGCACCCTCTCCGCTCAACACAATATTACAATTAATACATCTATATCTTATGGCCAAATCAGTTCAACATTAAGAACATCATACATACGAAAAAACCTATCGAAATTTACCTTAGCTTTATGATTTCCCTATTATCAGGGACGCTGGACCTTATTCTCATCCTAGAGTAAATTATACTTGCAATATTCTCTGATTTAGATTTTTCCCCATGATTAACCAGAACCCTTTTGGGTCTGACTCTTGAAACAAAGTTTAGTATTTGGTTAAAATCACTGTGGCCGCTAAACCCGTCAATTTTTTGTTTTGAACATCTGACTGGAATTACCTTAACCTTTCCATTCTTATCTATCATGCTAGCTTCAGATATGGTCCCGTCCAACACCCTTCGTCCTAGTGTGCCGTTTATTTGGTAAGACACAAATATTATTTTGTTTTGAGGGTTAGGAGAAATTTGTTTGAAATATTCGACTGATGGCCCCCCTTCTAACATTCCGGATGTTGCCATTATAATGGAAGGAGAATCATCATTAAAAACTTCTTCTCTTTTACCTATCCCATTTATGACTGTGAAGTAAGATGATAAAAACGGATTGGTACCTTCGGATACAGATTTTCTCACATCATATCCCAGATAATGGGCGTAAGACATATGGATTGCACTTGCCTCCGATATCATTCCTTCGATAAATATTGGAGATTCCACCAATCGACCTTCCCGCATCTCTTTATCCAAGACTAACATTATTTCCTGGGCCCTACCTACAGCAGGGACAGGTATAAGCACTTTGCCACCACTCTTTAATGTGCGATTGATGCTGTCCGTAAATGTATTATATACAACAGATTGATCGGGCATTATATCTGAACTTGCACCATATGTGCTCTCCGTAATAATAGTTTCAACCCGCGGATAATTGGCCAAAGCCCCATCTAGCAATTGGGTTTTCGCGTATTTATAATCACCCGTATATAGGATGTTGTGAGCCCCGGAAATATTAATGTGGACTGTAGCGCTGCCCATTATGTGTCCTGCATTATTTAAGGTTATTGTAATATCAGGAGAGATATCGGTTGGTTTTCCATAAGGAAGTGGAATACAATGTTTGATCACCTCATTGACATCTCTGATTTCATATGGCAAGTATGATCCGTTACTCTGCGCAATCTTTACTGAATCCGTTTGCAATAGGGTCATCAATGGTAAAGTCGGTTCTGTACAATAAATAGGGCCCCTGTATCCATACTTGAATATTGCAGGCAAGAAGCCTTGATGATCTATATGGGCATGACTAATTACAACTGCATCTAATTCCTCTAAATTGAAATTAAACCAATCAAGTCTTGGATAAGCATTATAGTTAATGTTTTCTCCCGGATTAATACCACAATCAAGCATTATTTTACTTTCTGGTGTAACAACGATAAAACATGAACGTCCTACTTGTTTGACACCACCCAAGCAGTAAATCGTGACCTCTTTGAGGTTGTTGTATTGATATGTTGTTCGATCATCAACAGTTTTTCTTGATAAATGTCTAGTATTATTGATTTGATCATTAGGTGTTAGCCTCATGTCATCATTTGAATTACCACTATATAGTAACGGAGTAGACAACAACGGAGGTCTAAAAATTCTTTTCCCCAAACTTTGATAAAAGGCAATGCGTTCTTTGGAAGAATTTTTTAAAATAGAATGTATATTTTTTATGCTGTTAGAAGGGATATGAGGAGACCGTCTTGTATGCGCAATCCATCCTGTTTCATTAGCTATATGTAGAAATATTTCAGGAGTTATCTCCTCGGGGTTGTTAACCTCCAGAATGACCTCGCCGGTAGCCTCGTCACAAAATAATACGGTTATCATGATTTCCTTTGGCAATATCTTATTAATGGCATTACGGGCATCATCCTCTGAAAGTCTTATAGATGGATCTGTTCTAATTATGAATCTTTTTTTCATCGATTTTGATAAGGCAGACAGATGAAGCGTTAGCTCGGTCAGCGCAAATGACGGATTCTTAGTATATAGTGCAATATTTGCGGCTTCACACCTAACAACCGTAATTTGAGCTTCTTTTGGGATAGATTGAATGACTTGAGATTCCAGTTTTTCCTCAAAATTTACTGGAGCTGAAAATAGTGAATTAGCTTTATCGCCTTTTATGACAGCATGGGGTTCTTTCGAAGGTATTGATCTTTCCCGTAAAGTGATTTTTTCAATTTTCTCATGAGTCAATTTATTATATATTTCCTTAATTTATTTAACATGTCGTAAAAATTCAGACACACTTCCTATCTACAATTGATTATTTATGTTTTTAATAATTCGTTGTTAACTGTTTCAAGTTACCTGCCTTTTAATTTTGTCCTATTAAGCAATATTTTCTCAGCGATATCCTTTAATATTTTATTCTTCAGTGATTCATTCTTAGATATCATAATATACCCCGATTTTATGTGTGGTCTTTTAGGAAACCTTGCACCATCATTGATCTGATCCTCTTCAACTTGATATCCTAGTGACTCAGCAGCGACAACCAACTCTGTTATCATTGGATCATAGACTGCCTTCGATTTTGCTAATCGTCTACCTTTTCCTCTGGATAAATTCTTGTTGTAGTAGTCTACCCAGATGACAACATTCTCATAATCCTTCAAATGCCTTGCAATAAAAAAAGTTCTTTCTAGCACTTAAGTTTTTTTATACTGAATAGGGTCCTGTTAACTTTAGGTAATTTTTCAAATACTTTCCAATATTTCATATCGATCAAGATGAATCATTTCAGAACAAAATGTCATAAATCGTGCTCAAAATGCAAGGAATCTTGTCGATATTGTCTCGTTTAGTCCAGTGACAACTCTAATTTACTCTTTTTCAAATGCTTAAGTTAACAGGGCTCTGAATAGTTAGTTCAAATAATTATTTGGTCTGGGTTTTCCTAATCGAAAGTTCACAATTACTTACTATGGGGTTGTAAATTCTTAGATCTTCGCACATTTTCTTTACTTTCAACAAAGCTTCGGTCTCGTTTTCCGATAATATTTTGATTAACAGGGATTTAGCTGATCTGACTGAAACAATATCGGAATAGTTTTCTTTGAGAATAAGATCGTTAAGCACTGTTTCGCCTTCAGGATCGTTAAGAAATGGTTTATTCTCAATGCTCACGCTAACCATAAATGTTTTCTTTTTTCTTGCATCAGTCATATATTTCTTAAAAAAGGAGGTCACTATATATACAAAAGCTTTTAATTACAGAATTTAATTGATAATAAATTCATGGTCATGTAGCTCAGCCTGGCAGAGCGAAGGTTTTGTAAACCTTAGGTCGCGGGTTCAAATCCCGTCATGACCTATATGGATGACTAAATAATAACAATAATTGATAGATTTGATAGCTTTAATTGACAGAAGAATATGTAAGTAATAGTGATTATCAAATTTTGACTATGGAATTGCTGGGAGAAATACTACACTTTTCTAAGAGCGGTCGCATGATAGTAAAAGTTGAGAATAATGATTCACATGTGAAATCGGGGTTGATAGTATTAGATAATAAAGATAAGAGGGTCGGTAAGATTGCTGAATTAATCGGCTCAGTTAACTCCCCTTATGCCTCTATAATTCCCTTTGTTCAGACCAAGAGTAAGCTGGCAGGTTTAAAAGTGTATTTTGGCACAGATGGAAGAAAAGACTTTCACTTCAAATCCAAAAATAAAAAGAGAATTAAGAATAATAAGAAATAGGTGACAAAAGTGGTATCGAATGTAGATCTTATGAATGAATGCCCTGAATGTCATGCAAACCTAGTGCAAGATACAGTAAAAGGGGAATTTGTATGTAGCATATGTGGATATGTGGTTGAAGAAAATTTGGAATATCAAGGTCCAGATGCTTATATTAGCGACCCTGGACATAAATCGAATAACTTGAGAGCAAGTGGTGTAAATAGTATTGCATATCATGATTATGGGCTTCATACTGAAATAGATAACCAATGCAAGGACTATTCTGGTCGACATTTCAATGATGATATCAGAAAATCAGTAGTCAATCTTAGGAAATGGAACAATATTATAAGAATCTCAAATTCGAAAGACAGGAGGCTTTCAAACGTGTTATCAAAAATTAATGAGACTTGTTCACTCATGTCATTCCCCAAAGTTGTATGTGAAACAGCAGCATTGGTTTACAGAAATTATGAGAATAGGAACGATACCAAGGGGAAATCTTCAGCTTCCATGGCTGCAGCAGCCATATATTATGCATGTAAAATTTGTAAAGTCCTTAGATCTCTTAACGAAATCGTAAGGTACAATGGTAACGCTGAAGATACTAGTGAGAATCTCAAATTGGCTTCAAAATACTATCGTTCGATGGTACTTATTTGCGAAAACGATGATGCCAATTTGACAATTCAAACCCAAAACAAAATTACCGATTTTGTGCAGTACGATCCAAATGTCGGAAATAAAAACAAACAGAGTTTTACAATAATAAATATGCAATCAATCAATATTAATCAGTACATTTCTAAATTGGCTAATACAGCAAAGTTTGATGTCAAAATTGAGCGTCTGGCCATTGAGATAGCGAAAAAAACGGAAAATCATCTACTATCAGACGGCAAATCTCCAAACGGTATTGCAGCAGCATATCTATACCTTGCATCGGTCCTTCTTGGAATTAATATATTACAGATGGATATATCTCGATTAGCTGGAGTAACAGAAGTGACTATACGTAATAGATGCAAAGATATTCTTACGTGTTTCAGAATAACACTTAAAGTAAAGCCAATCTTAAAGATATAAATAATCTGGCAATATAGAAATTTTGTTTAACAATGGGCGGAAATAAGAAAAAGCCGAGTCAGTCAAATGCTTCTAAATCTCAAGAGAATAAAGGAGGTAAAAAAGAGGAGGTAAAAAAGACACCAGCTTCTAAAACTCAACAAAAACAAAAGCTCTCCGTATTGATTGAAGAGACTCAGGGATTAAAGACTCTAGACTCAATGAAAGCTATTACGGTTCATTCATTTGCAAGGGCGTTAGGAGTGAAGATTTCGGTTGCAAATAATTTCTTGAAAAATTTAGAGAGTAAGAACTTCATAAAATCTATAGGCGGCTACAGTGGACATAGAATATACCAAAAGTCAAAGTAACTAATTCTTAGTTTAGTGACTTTTTAATGCTTAGATAGTCTCCAACTTTAAAAGATTGTAATATATCGATGTTATCTGAGGTAACCCTCCCCAGTAGATTCAGTTTTTGTTTTAATGTAGCGTCACACAAGAAAATACAAAGGAAATTTCCTGCTGGAGAAAATGCTAAATCACCTTTTTTAAATGAGAGAACTGGTTTTTCTGATCCAAGCTGGAGGTCCACCTGGACATAAATAAATTTACCATCGTAGCTATTAATTCTACCACAAATCGGAAAGGAACCAAGTAATTTCTTTATAGTCAAGGGCGAGAGATGTCTTCTAAATTCACCCTCCAATTCACTTGCCTGATTTAACTCTATTCTTATTGGTATTCTTGAAACACTTTGAAACTCAGATGACACAAATATCGATAAAAGGTTTATAAATATGAACTTTCAGCAACATTTAATTATATATATTAATCTTTTTGCATAGTAGTGGCGGTTAAGCGAGCAAAAAAGAAGTCGAGTGCGGTGAAGGATGATGATTTGGATATAGATAAAATTGGTGATGGTGGAAAAGATAATTTGCAAAAAGATTTAGGTAGTAACCTGGGTGAAGCAGACAAAAAAGAGTTAAACAGAGTCATAATATACAAAACTTATGATGCTGATGTAGAATTCAGGCTCAGGGAGATTCCATCCAAAAATAATGAAATCCTAATTGGTCCTGTTCGATTAACCAGGTTTGAAAAAGCTAGGATTACAGGAGCTCGTTCATTACAATTGTCATTGGGGGCACCAATTCTAACAAAGATACCGCCAGAATTTACAGATACCATCATGATAGCCAAATACGAACTGGAAAAGAAAACTTTGCCGATTTCTATAAGGAGAATACTTCCGAATGGAATTTATCAAGATATTCCCATAGAATGGACCATATAGGCAAACATGATAGGAACTATAGTCACTTATTTCTAACGAAAAGATAAACGTCGTTGAAATTTGCACCCGTGTAGCCTGTGTCTATCTTTGAATGTAATTTCGTGAGCAATACATTGGTATTGTTGTTTCTAAGATAGGAATTAACGTCTAGTTTTTTACTTTTCAATAGTTTAATGGTCTTCGGTGCGATGAAGCCACCAGCTGAACTGGAGTTTCCATCAATTCCATCAGTGCCTATGCAAATAACGGAAAAATCAAGAAGGTCGTGTTTCTTAATTACTTGCAACATGTCACATACTGCTTCCTGATTTCTACCGCCAATCCCAATCTTTCTCCCTGTTAGTGTATTGGTCACTTCTCCCCCCAAAATAATACATGTTTTCGGTTCGAGTTTAGAATTAATGATCTTGGATGCAATCTTAATGAAATCATTCATTGGAATGCCGTAATTTGATCCCATATAATTTGTGGAGTAACCTCGCCTTTTGAAACATTCCTGGACAAGTAGACAAAATTTTGAATTGTTTCCGATTATGACGTTCGTTACGTTCCTTGAACGAAACTCTTTTGGTTTCAAGGTTTCGGGTAATTCGGACCTAATTCCTGATTCTAGCGTAGCTTTTACCTTCCTAATTGATTTAGATTTGTGATTTATGTTGAAATAGTGATTCAGAATGGAGAGAGCCCCTTTAAAGGAAGATTTATCTGAGCATGTTAATCCTGACCCTATGGTATCGAGATGATCACCTACTACATCCGAGAGAATTAACCCGACGACTGGAGTGTAACAATCTATCCAGCGTAATATTTTGCCACCTTTGATTTGTGAAATATGTTTTCTAACTATATTTATATCCCTAATATTAGCACCAGAAGTTATGAGTAATCTGTTAATAATTTTCTTGTCTGCAAGGTTAATCCCCTCAATAGGCGATACCATTAGTGAGGATGAGCCGCCAGATATTAGGAAGACTATTAATTGTATATCTTTTTTATTTTGTAATTCCTCAACAACCTTTCTAGCAGCAAAGGTACTTTTTACATTTGGAATTGGGTGTGATGAATGAATTACTGTTGCATAATCAAGTAATTCTAAATTCTTGTTCCTTAGTTCATATCCGATAGGCATAATCAATATACTTTTCTTAATTCTATCACTCATTTTATTGAGGAATCCGACCAGCATTTTTTCAGAAGCTTTGCCAACGCTGATAACCAAAGTCGATTCTTTTCCAGGGAGGTCAAATTTGTATATCTTGTTATTTATATCAGTAATCTGTACATCTGACCCTAAGTGAATAGAATCACTAACCAGTCTTTCAGGATCAGAATATTTGAAAGCATAATCCAAAGCATTTAAGGAATCACGTAATGATTTGCATTTATGATATCTAAGAATAGTATCTTTGTTTCTAATGATACTCATTTGAATTCAGGTAAGTAATTCCGATATTAATCCATATTTGTTCTAGCATTGAAGTAGTCAATGATAGACCATTAAATAAAAATAAATATTTATTGAGCATACTTCTTTTCATGTTTAATTTCTTCACCCCAATCAAAGCTAACAGTATCTTGCCAGAAGTAAAGGTTAAATTTGCCAATATTTTGATGCAAAGAAATAGTATAATGGATCTACAGGCCGAACTAAATTCAGTAGTAAATCAAGAAGTATCACATGAAACATTTTTCATAAAGAAAAGTCAAGTTAACAAAGCAATTTCTAAATTATATAAAGATATTGAAGAGCTCGAAGGATTTGGTATTTTGATTAAGAGTTTTGATGAAGGCTTGTTAGATTTCCCTTCCAAACGGTTTAATGAGGAGGTATGGTTATGCTGGAAGACAGGCGAGGATAAAATTAAATTTTGGCATGGGAAAGATGAGGGATTTATGGGTAGAAAACCACTTTCAATTAAGGGCACTTTTAATAATGATGATTTAGCAGATTTACGTTAGATAGGGATTTTTAGTGTCAAATGATTTAATCAGACTCTTCAAGCTTGATGTTGAACCAACTTTTGTTACTCTGGAAACAAGGATGTCCCCATTTGATATATTCAAGAGGCTAAGTGATGAGTTCAGTGATTTTTTCATTTTTGAATCATTAGAAGGACCTCAGGAATTGGTTGAATCCTCGATTATGGGTTTTGGTCCAAAATACAAAATTAAATGCAATGCTAAAACGTTACTAGTATATAAGGATGACAGGATTCTAAGGAAATTTTCGATCACGGATCCTCTCGACACACTAAAAAATTGTTTTCCAATAATCGGCAATAAAGATTATAGATATGTTGGGGGACTGGTGGGCTATTTTTGCTATGAAGCAATCAAATACTGGGAGAAAATAAATGTCAAAAGTAGGATATCATTTCCCCTACTTGAATTTGGGTATTTTGATGATGGTTTAGTGTACGATCATACAAAAAAGAGACTCGAATATTTTTTTTACGAAAAATCAAGAATCGAGATTATTAGAAGGCTTGTGAAAAGCAAAACTAAGATACCAAGAAAGTATGACTCAACATTTTCACCACCCAAGAGAAGCATAGGAAAAAAGGCATTTGAAAATAAAGTGAATCAGATCAAGGATCACCTATCAAATGGAGATATTTTTCAAACAGTTTTATCAAAGAAAATAAAATTTACTTTTAATGGAAACCCGCTACAATTGTATGAGGAGCTCAGGAAAATTAATCCTTCCCCTTATATGTTTTATTATAAAATTGGCTCTAGGGTTTTACTTGGATCCAGCCCCGAAATGTTGCTAAGGATAACCGGAGACCAGGTTGAAACATACCCCATTGCTGGCTCAAGACCGGTTTTTGCAGACAAAGAAATTACAGAACGCCATCGAAGGGAATTATTAAAAGATCAAAAAGAGATTGCTGAACACACTATGTTGGTGGATTTAGCTCGAAATGACCTTGGAAAAGTTTGTCAATTTGGGTCGGTTATCACTTCAGAATTGATGAAAGTAAAAAAGTTTAGTCACATCCAACACATTGTATCTCATGTAGAGGGTATTTTGGATCAAAAATATGATTCATTTGACGCATTTAGAGCTGTATTTCCAGCGGGTACGATATCAGGAGCTCCTAAAATAAGGGCGATGGAAATCATAAATGATCTTGAACCAGAAAGTAGAGGGCCATATGCTGGAGCTGTCGGCTATTTTTCATTCAATCAATCATGTGATTTTGCCATAACCATAAGGTCGATTTTTTTTAATAAAGAAAAGACATTTACGCAGTCTGGTGCTGGGATAGTGATAGATTCGGTACCTGAAAAGGAATATCAAGAAACCGAAGATAAATCCCACGCGATTCTTTCAACATTAAAGGCTGTCGAAAAACCAGCTATAAAGGCCTCAATTAATTAATGCACGAGGTGGTTTTGCATATTTGTTAGATTTGAGCAAGTGATATTGAATAGCAATTGATGGATCCTTTTGCCTCCCTGTCAATACCCCCACAACAATCTCATCTTTTTTTATTAATTCTTTACGACGCAACTTCATTATTCCTGCAGGGACAGATCCGGATGCCATTTCACAATCAAATCCATTCAACCCCACGATGGTCATTCCGTCCATCATATCCAAGTCGGCTACTTGTTCTACAATGCCATTTGTAAATTCGATTGTCCTCAATGCTTTGATTATGTTTGCAGGCTTTCCGATTTGAATTGCGGTTGCTTGTGTTTTAGGTACTTCATGCTTTTCTTGTTGTTCTTGATAAAATCGGTCAATTAGATCTATATCAACTTTTCCTGCATTCCACTTTAGTTTGGTCTCCTCAAACAATCCATTTACTAGTTGATAAAAAGTATTTGCACCTGTGGCGTTGACGACCAAAACACGAGGTATCTTTTTTATCCAACCCCATTCGTAGAGCTCCATGAGCGCCTTACCACAACTGGATATATTCCCTAGAGCTCCTCCCGGATAAACGATCCAGTCAGGTGGGTTCCAGTTAAGATATTCCATTATTCGAAATATTATGGTTTTTTGGCCTTCGATCCTAAACGGATTTAAAGAATTTACTGTATATCCACCTTCTTTCGAGGCCATGGCTAAAGATAGAGATAGAGCATCATCAAAATTACCATCCACTTCAATTACCTGAGCGCCAAATTGAAAGGCCTGACCAAGTTTTCCTGGAGCTATTTCCCCTCTCGGGATGAAAACATCACAATCAAATCCCTCATTAGAGGCGTACATTGCGGCAGATGCAGAAGTATTTCCAGTAGAGGCACAAACTATTTTCTTAACACTCAATAACTTTGCATGAGTGACAGCAGCAGCCATTCCGTTATCTTTGAAAGAACCACTTGGGTTATAACCCTCAGGTTGAAGAAACAAATTACTATGGGGTAAATTAACGTACTTTGCAACCTTACTCATCTGGTAAGGTCTTGAGGATCTGCCTTCTGAACCGTCTAATGAAACTAAAAATTTAGAACATTCTTGGATGCTCTCAGTGTCAACGTCAATAAAATTTAATAATTCTCTATATCGCCATACACCACTTTCATTGAATATATTCCCTCCAAAATTGCGTCTTTGGTAAAACACTTCAATAAGATCTCTACTAGGTACATCCGGATACTTTATATCTAGAAGAAAGCCGCAAGAGCAACGATAAATATCATTAGCTATGGAATATTCTATTCCGCAAGACGGATTAATACATTTTTTTTTTGCTCTAAATTCCATTCAGGTTTAATCTTTAACGATTTAGATTTATAAACGTAAAATCGATATCATACTGTTTGTTAAATTTATGTCGGGAATTTCAAGAGCTTCTGCATAGAGCATGCAAAAAGTCTCAGGGAGAATTAATATTACTATCTGGAGGATTAGATAGCAGTATCCTTCTTTATTATTTACAATCTAGAGAGGCCGTAACCATATCTATGAATCCGTATTCTTCCGATTACCTATATTCCACAATAATCGCTAAGAGATATTCCATAAATCATCACATTGTAATGCCAAGTATGGAAGTAATCATAGAAAACTTGGAGGAGCTGGTAAGGGACTTTAAGACATTCGACCCGATATTCTTAAAAAATAGTGTAGTTCAGCTTTTGGGATTCAAAGAGGCCAAAAGACTAAAAGTAAATGAGATTGCTCTTGGAGATGGGGCAGACGAACTCTTTGGTGGCTATAACTTTCTCAGTAAATATCTTAACTCTCCAGAGATTTTGCAATCAAAACTAAATGAAATATCTCAAAATATGGAGTTTGTATCATTTAAGATCTCAAAAAAATATAACATCAGAATAAGAACCCCATTTCTTGATGATGCCATTATGAAGTTTAGTCAGTCATTAGCAGTAAAGGATAAAATCGCCATCCACAAAGGGATAATTTATGGAAAATTTTTTTTGAGATGTTGTTTTAGAGAAATATTGGGAGACGAAATTGCATGGAGAAGAAAAGAAGCGCTAGAAAGTGGATCAGGAATAAACAAGATCTTGCCTTATTTAGAAAATTGGATTACTGGTAAAAACTTCCTTGAAGGATCTAGAAAGGCAAAAAACGAAGGCGTTTTGATTAGAACTAAAGAACATATGTTTTATTATCAGTTATATAGAAAATTTTTCGATCCACCGATTCATCAAATTGGCGATCACCCTGAAAAAAGTAGGAGGTGTCCCTCTTGTAACACTATATTTATTTGGAATGGTAGTTTTTGCAAGACTTGCGGTGCTTACCCAGTATAAATTTCAGGTTCACAAGCTGTAACCATTGAATATTGTCACCTCAGTTACACGAATGAAGAAAAATATACCTTTATATACAAAATTTTACATTGGGAGAGGGTATAAAAGTAAATGTCTTTCAGCAACAAATGGATCAAACCACAAAATGAGATAAGCAATGTAGGTATGAAGCTATTAGAGAATATAAAACCCCCATCGCCATTAAAACCTAGGATAGAAGAGGCACAAAAGAGGCTGCACTCTCAGATCGCAAAATTGGAAAATATGTCAGCTAAGATGGAGGAAAAAGATCAAATCATTTTTAAGAGAATTATTAGTGCTATGCAGAATCATGATAGTCAATATGCTAAGATCCTTTCTAATGAACTATCGCAAATCAGAAAAATGAATAAGATGATAACATCTGCAAAGTTGGCATTAGAACAAATTCAACTTAGATTGAATACTATTACCGAATTAGGGGATGTTGTGGTTACTTTGAGTCCCGCAATGTCAGTAATAAAGAATATTCAGGGAGGATTGAATTCAATGATACCAGAAGCTGGACAGTCGTTTGGAAAGATTACAGATATACTAAATGGTATCATGAATGATTCAGGACAAATACCAACCACATCTGAGATTAATGGAAACACAAATACTGTAAGCGAAGATGCTTTGAAAATAATTGAAGAGGCCAGTGCTATAGTCGAGCAAAATATGAAGGATAAGTTCCCTGATTTACCAAATACAGGATTAGATTCTAAGATCTCAGAAAGTAACTCTCTATATTGACATACAATACATCATTTCCACTTTAGAGATCGATGTCATTTTTGATGTCGATCAATCTCATTTTAATGCGGTAAATGGTAGGGTAGCTGTATCCTCTTTCTCGATATTTTTTTATCATGATTTTCCAATTTTTTAGTCTAACTTTAGCTTGTTTATTTGTCAGTAGTGCAGTCTCCTTTTTGACCAGGCTCTTGCGTCCTGGATTCAAGTACCCACCAATATTTGCTCTGTATCTATTATTTGCAAATCGAAGTCCAGAAATTATAACATCAAGAGGTATTTTTTCAAAATAACCTCTTATCTCATTATATTCAGAATTTGATGCGGAAAATTCAATTATGTATTTCTTCATAATGCTTTAACCACAATTATATTTCAAAATTCGAATTATGAAATATCAAGAGGTATTCGACCTTTAAATAATTCTAAAACCGGCATAATTAATCCGATTGAGAAAGTCATTTATTTGGATCATCAATTTTGAAAAAGGCTGAGCAAACTCCTTTGTTCCAATTGGTGCACTATCGATTACAAAATTTTTAAGTGGAAATTGATCTACTAATGGGAAGTATGAGACTAACCAAATATTTTCAATAGTTAGTTGTATTTTCAACAAATCACTGACAGTGTGCTCATATTCAACTTTCTTCCCTTTTAGAAACTGAATTATTATCACTTCATCTCCTCCATTTTTTAAACCGCTGGCACCAGGAACAAGAATGCTGACTTCAGTATTATTAATATTAATTTTCCTCTGTGATGGCGTAATAGTGATTGCAAGTAAATAATGCGTCAAAGCTTCGGCCAGTGAGACGTAGTCAGAATGAGATAAATTCTGAGCACCTCTTGATTTGGTGCATCTTTCAAGTATTTGTTTGATTATCGCCTCTGAATTAAGTATGTTTTCTTTAATTTTCGTCTTGATATAATCTATACCGAGTTGATCGATTTCTAAATATAATAATTCCTTTACATCCATTGGGATAGCAGTTTACATTAATAGGCTATCAGTATATATTTCAAGAATGGATGGATAAAGAATTTATTAATCAACATAAGAATAAGATATTTATATTTGTCAAAAAGGGACAACATTTGGTATCCTTATACACAAATGCATGATTATACCAAATATCTTAAGCGGAGAATCATAAGATCGGGAAGTGATTTTTATTTATACGATGATGAAGGTAACAAATACCTTGACGGAATTTCTAACATGTGGTGCAACGTTTGGGGATTTAATAGTAATCGAATTACAAATGCAATGATAAACCAAATCAAACATATTCCTCATTCTACTCTTTTTGGAATAGGAAATGATAAATCAATCGAACTTTCAAATGAATTCTTAAAATTGGCAAAGGGCCTAAACAAAGTGTTTTTCACAGATAACGGCTCTTCTGCTATAGAAGCCGCATTAAAAATTGCTTTACAATATTGGAGAAACCAAGGGAATCTGAGAAAAACCTCATTTTTGTCAATAGCTGATGGTTACCACGGTGATACTATTGGAGCGATGTCTGTGGGTTACGTTGACAATTACTTTAAGAGCTATAAAAGGTTGTTATTTAAATGTCATGTAATTCCAAGTCCTAAAATGGTAACCCTAAATGGGATAGTCAATCCAGAAAAGTTAAACTTATTGTTAGAGAGTACAGAGAAGATAATTGTGAAAAATGCGGATAAGGCTGCAGCACTAATAATGGAGAGTGGGGCCCAGTTGGCTGGAGGAGTTAATATTTACCCTCCCGGTTATCAGAACAGAATCAGAGAAATGTGCAAAAAAAATAACGTCTTGTTCATTTTAGATGAAATTGCGACGGGGTTTGGACGACTCGGAAACATGATAGAATACGTAGCGCAAGAAAGCATTCCAGACATAGCATGTTTCGGGAAAGCAATTACAGGCGGTTATTTTCCTTTAGCCCTCACATTGACTTCCAAAAAAATATTCAAAGAATTTTCTGGCACATTAGGAGATCAAAAGCACCTATTTCATGGTCACACTTACGCTGGACACCCAATCGGTTGCACAGCTGTTATTGAAAATCTAAGGATGTACAAAGAAAATAATCTTTTGGATAAGATAAGATCAAATAGCAAGATACTCAGTAAGAGGTTACAAGAATTTCAATCTATCCCAATTGTACAAAACATCAGGGCAAAAGGATTACTGGCGGGATTTGATCTTGTGAAGAATGGTAAATCTATTATCAATGTAGACAACATTCCCATGAGCTATTTTGTTTTAAGAGAATCACTTAAGAGAGGGGTCCTCCTCAGGTCTCTAGGAGCTACAATGATAGTAATACCGCCTTTAGCTATAGACCCACATTCTCTAAATAAAGTAATGGATACTCAATTGGAGATTGTTTTAGATATCAATAAAAGAAGAGTTGGCTAGCCAGCAAGATTTCTTAAATTTTTATACAGCGTTGCTTTGGAAATTCCTAATTCCTTTGCAATTCTTAATTTAGATTTATTTTGAGAAAGGTGAATAATTAACTCAGAAATATTCAATTCTTTCTTAGGTCTTCCTATATGTTTTCCCACCGATTTAGCTCTGATGATGCCGTCTTTGGTTCTTTGAACTAAAAGTTCTCTTTCGCGTTCTGCGACCCATGTCAAAATGCCCAACATGAGCTTTCTGATGCTTGGTTCAGTTGTTTGAAGAAAAGTTTCCCTGGGAGAGCATGATATTAAAGGGGTATACTGTTCAATAGCCTTAATAGCCTCCAGGGTATCCCAAAAAGTACGACCCACCCTTGAAAGTTCGTAGACTAAAACTGCGTCAACAGATTCTAATGCTACTATTTTTAATAGGTCTTGGAAACCTTTGCGGCCGATCGCAGCTGTTTTTCCACTAATTGAAGAGTCCTCGAAATAATCCAAGATCTGATAATCATGTGACTGAGCCCAACTCTGCATTGCTAACTTCTGATTCAATACAGTTTGTTCTTCCGTACTTACTCGTAGGTAAGCAAACGCATATTTCATAACAACCATTCAAAATTGAGAGTAAAATAAAGTTAGTCAAATTAATACGAGCAAATATTAAAAAAAATTGAATGAGAATCCAGAAACCTAGAGTAAAAAAATTGGTCTAGTTTTAAGACGGTATTAAAATCGGTCCTTTTTTAGACGAATCATTATTGTTACATTTCAGACGAATTCCGCTTTTGACAGGCCATTAGGGGCATGTTAGAATACTAATATAAGTAAGTCTTTATAGAAAAAGAACTATCAAATGAGTAATTTGACCAGGGACTTTATCTCCGAAAAAATGATTAATGTTTTCGCAGATAAACAAATTAATTTTCAAAATGCAATGAAATTAATTAATTCTACTGATCTAGATTTTCTTGCTGATTGTGCTAATCAAATTACATTGAAATACGGGGATGGAAAAGTTGATGTTGAAACCTTGGTTAATGCAAAATCTGGCAGATGTCCAGAAGATTGTTCTTTTTGTTCTCAATCAACGTTTAATACCACCAAAATCGACAAATATCCACTGCTGACCCCAGAAATGATTTTGGCACAAGCAAAGGCAGCAAAGGATAATGGGGCAAATAGTTTTTGTATAGTTTGTGCTTACCGGGCTCCTCCAGAACAGGATTTTATTCAAATATGCAATACTATAAAGTTAATAAAAGAAAGTCTAGATATAGATGTTAATACCTCTTTGGGCTTTATGACCAGAGATAGGGCCCAAATATTAAAAAGGTTAGGCGTTAAGAGATACAACCATAATTTAGAAACGGCCGAGAGTATGTTCGATAAGATTTGTACTACCCATTCTTACGAGGATAGAATTAACACTGCTAGAATTGTAAAGGAAGCTGGATTGGAATTGTGTAGTGGTGGAATCATCGGTATGGGAGAAACTATCGAACAGAGGGTAGAGTTAGGTATATCTTTACAATCATTAAATCCTGACGAGGTCCCTATTAACATGTTAATAGGTAGAGAAGGCACACCACTGTTTAACAGGTTTTCACTTACTGAAGAGGAAATAATTAGGACAATTGCAACATTTCGCTTCCTTATGCCTAGAGCTATTTTAAAAATTGCAGGAGGGAGAGAAGTTCATTTGAAAAAGAATGATAAGAAAGTCCTAAAGGCGGGCGCTAACGGAATTATTAGTGGAGGATACTTGACTACAAAAGGGAATAAACCTGTCGAGGACAGTAGAATGCTAAAAGAGATTGGGCTTAAACAAAAGTAATTCACTTTATTTTCAGGAAAAGTTACGAGAGTTAAGAAAGGAGCATCTATACAGAGAGCTCCGAACTATTGAAGATATCTCACACTCAAGAAAAGGGACTAGTGCACCTGATGTAAAGAATTTTTCATCTAATGACTATTTGGGTTTATCGAAGAACAGATTTTTAGTAAGGAGGTTAAGAAACCTACATACTTCAAAAATTTCACAATGTAGCTCAAGATTAATTAGTGGTAATACGAAAAGTTTAGAAAAACTAGAGAAAGCTCTCTCAAAGCATAGGAAAGCTACGTCATCCTTACTCTTTCCAACAGGATTTATGGCAAATTTAGGGGTTCTAGGTTGTATACCTGATAATGAAACAATTATTTTTAGTGATGAACTAAATCATGCGAGTATAATAGATGGCTGCAAGTTGTCACCAAGCAAAATTCAGCCCTATCCTCATAATGATTTGATAGAATTAGAAAAGAGTATAAAAAAATATAGTTACAAAAGAAAAATAATAGTAACTGAAGGAATTTTTAGCATGGATGGTGATATGGCTGATTTAAAGGAAATTGCCCGCATTTCAACTGAAAATAATTGCCTACTCCTCGTTGACGACTCGCATGGGGATTTTATTATAGGTAATAATAATTTGAAGGATTATGGTGGAACTCCAAGTTATTTTGGTGTTAATAGAGGAGTAGATATTCATATTAGTAGTCTGAGCAAAGGACTTGGTTGTTTCGGAGGTTATGTTAGCTGTTCGAAATTGGTAAGAGAATATTTAGTAAATAAATCCAGACCATTTATCTTTACTTCTGCTCTTCCAGATTACTTGGCCGAAATAGCATTAATGGCATTGCAATTATCAAAGGAAGGAATTCTCCAGACTAATTTGTACAAAAATATTGAGTATTTTCACACAATAGCTAAAGAACAAAATATCAAAACTCGAAAAATAGAGAAAAGTCCAATAATTCCACTTTTAATTGGATCTGAAAAAAAAGCTTTAGAAGTCTCGAAAAAACTATTAAAACAACATTTCTTTGTGCAAGCAATACGATATCCTACTGTAAGAAAAAATGAAGCGCGTTTGAGAATATCGCTAAATTCGGATCATAACCAAGATCATATATATGAACTGTTAATCTATATTGCTAAGTTTCTGAAAAATTAAGTCTTTTTCAATTATATTTCAAAAGTCGAATTTTGAAATATTATTTTTTAGTTAATAACAC
>JAKDMR010000186.1 GCA_030452275.1 Candidatus Nitrosocosmicus sp.
TTTTCTAATGAAATAATATAGTATATACTTTTATATTTTGAATTTCATTAAAATATAATGAATACTAAGAATTCATTGAATTTTGTGTTTCTAGCAGGATTATTAGCAGCGACAATTGGATTATTGCCATTGATGAACTCAAATAATGCCCTTGCACAAACAAATTCAACATCTAATACAAGCTCGACAAACATGACTGGTGGAGACAATATGATGATGAAAAAAGATGGTTATGCCAAGTCAATGATGAGCAAAGAGTATGAAAAGTATGAAAAAATTAATGGAACATTGAACATGATGGAAACAATGTATCAAGCTATTGGAGATAAATTTAATGTAACACTATCAGATGCTATAGCCACAGCCAAACAATCAGTAGGTAATGGTTCGTTTGCAATGTCAGCTAATGGTGAAGAGAAAGACGGATACCTTGTATTTTCGGTCGTTCTTGGCTCCCCTGACATGAAATTCACTAAAGTACTGGTTGATCCAGGAAATGGTTTAGTCTTACAAACAAAGCCTATTTCAATGATGGAATGGATGAGTATGATGCATTCTCAAGGTTATGAAGACAAGGGAATGAAAGGAATGCATAGTGGTGGCGGTGGTCAAGGATATGGCGGATATGACAAGGGAATGGAAATGAGAGGCATGCATAGTGGTGGTGGCAGTGGTGGTCCAGGTTCAGGTTGGTAGTAAATTAATTTCATTTATTCTATAGCCTTGACCTCTATTTTTTAGAGCTTTTATTGTTTTTATTTTGCTGTGGAGAATTGTCCTTGTATTTATTGAAAGGGTTTGGAACAAATCACATGCTTGACTTTAACTACCGAAGCATTGTTTCAGTTTTAGAACCATAACTAATTTATTTTAATTGCTCAAATCATAGAAATTATATTATTAGAATGATTAATCTCGATAGAAGGATAAGAATGTCTGATCCTGACAACAGCGAACCAAATAGAAATACTATAACCCTTTCGGTAATTGAAATTGAAAAGATTTCAAAGTTGTATCAAACAGCTTTGGATTTAACTTCTGCAGATGGACAGGCCCAATTAACTGATGCTAATCCAGAAACATCTACATCAGACCTGATCAACAAAAAACGCCAAGCTTGGCATGATGTCCAAAGTTATTTGGAAGAGTTAGGGAAAAAATATAATTATGATCCAGAAAAATATGTAATAAACAAAATTACTAGGAAGTTAGAACTCTATAAGCCAAATTCTTAAATTTTGTGTATTCTTTATCTTGATCAAAACATGCTCCATTAATGGGAATCTACAAGTTGTCTTGTTTTGTACTTTTATTGTATTGATTCCAAACCTAACACTGTCGAAAAAGAAGATAGGAACCAACATCCGGCTTCTTTCCCCTACGGAAGAAGAATAGCTGGCTCTCCTGTCACTTGCTTGAAAATATCTTATAGATTAGTTCTCCGGTATCGCAATCATCAGCTGGGTCATCAGCTATAATCTTAAATGCGTAAGCTTTTGATACATTTGTAATAACCATTTCCTTAGGTACGTATATGGCTAAATTACCTATGAATTTTGGTTCACCAGTAGCGGTCTTATAATTAACGCATTCGCCTACTTGGAATTTTTTAATATCAAAATGATCAACGATGCGATACGGCTTATTCCCGTCATCGTTTAAAGCAACTGAAGCTGCAAAAATGCCTTTATTGGTTAAAAAGGTGTACGCATAGTAACTCTCATCTCCACTACCTATTGAAAATGACCTACCAGGCTGACCTTGTAGTTCTATGAATGGGACTCCATTATTTAGGTCAATATCGGAGATAAGAAAGTCCTCTCTGTGAAAGACTGCAAAAGCGTTTAGAATACATATTGTAGAAAATAAACCAAATCCTATAACGATTATAACTAAATTTTTTCACAAAATTTCTATATTTATTTGGTATTTATCCTTTTATTTGATAATTACTGTAAAATTTAAAGTGATTGTTTATGGTTTGTGTACTTAATTCTGCTAGCCTTGACACAATGATACACTTGGGAGATGGACAGACATATTGGTTCTTATCCTTATCTTATCCTTATCCTTACCTTACCCATACCATACCCATACCATAGCCCTAACTTCGCGAAAAATTCTTTATGATTTCAATAAAACACCTTGTGCCTTTTTTTAAAAGATCAAGATTAGTGAATTCATTTGGTGAATGCATCTTATTTGGTAAAATAGTACTTCCAATGCAAATCGAATCTAGGTTTAAGATATCTTTAAAAACATACATAGGACCGGTGCCCGATGAGGAGATGTTTAAAACGACGCCACTAAATATCTTTGAAGCAGAGTCTATAATTAATTTTACATATTTATTATTCAACGGTGTTCTAAAAGCCGGTTCCCCGCTAAGATAGTTTATAGTAACTTCTTTTTCTGAATAACCTTTTGATCTCAAGTATTTTACCAATTTATTGAATTGTATTTGTGGGTTCATATTTGGTACTAATCTAAAATCCATCTTGACGGTAGCAGTTGAGGGAAGAATTGTTTTTACTCCTTTATTGGTATAACCCGCAACCATTCCAGAAATATTACAGGAAGGTTCTGTCGCAAGGGCTTTCTTTATCTCGTAAGAGGTTTGGCCCTTTATGAAACCAGATATACCGTATTCCTTTTTGAATGCTTCCTCATTAAAAGGCTCATTTGCTATTAATTGTAATTCCTTTTCATTTAGAGACATTATTTCGTCATACCATCCCTTAATCAAAATTTTTCCATCGTTGGCGTTATACAACAAAGACAATAGATGTACTAATCTCCAGGCAGGGCTCTCTATTGCTACCGCCAAACTGGAATGAACGTCCCGGCTAGGTCCATGTACTTTAATTTCTACATTCAGAATCCCTTTTTGACCCAATGAAATTATTGCTCTATCATCTTTATCAATATAACCGCTTTCCCAGATTACCAAATCTGATTTGAATTTTTGGCTAAACCGTTGAACATATTTTATCAAGTTTGGACTTCCAATCTCCTCCTCACCTTCTACTAGAAATTTAATGTTGCAAGGAACATCTCCTGTCTCTCGCAAAAAATATTCTACGGCCTTTATTCTAGTGATTAGCTCCCCCTTGTCATCTGAGGACCCCCGGCCGTATATGTGATTGCCGATTACTTTCCCACTAAAAGGATCCTCGTTCCACTTTTCAATTGGATCAATTGGCTGAACGTCATAGTGATTGTAAAACAATATTGTCTTTCCACTTGGATTAGATTTTGATCTAACCTCGCCAAACACAACTGGAGGTATTCGGCTGATGGTTCTGCTTTCGACTTGTTCCTCATAGTCTAAGAATAAAAGTTCTGTTTGAATGCCGGCATTTTTCATCAAATTCGACAGAAGGATTGCACACTCCTCTAGACCATGATTGGTTGCAGAAATACTTGGTTGTCTTATCAAAATTTGCAAGTCCGATATGAGATCATTCATTTGATCATCGGTCAACGAGGTAGGCAGTAACATATTATCCAATTAATTCATCTGTCTCCCAATAAACCACAATAATTAAAAAACCTTCCTTGTTCCCATATCCTACCAGACTCATTCAACACACATTATTATCTATTAAAATTTTGTTAAACGGATTAGATAAAAATTTAACTGAACAAAAAGATAGAAAATATGAATATAACAAATGTCGTAAATTGCTAGAGCAGAGGAGAGTTATTCTTTGTCTTATCCCAAACATGTTGAATGATTTCGGATACTGTTTGATAAACATTCCCATTGTAATTAGAATCCCACAACCTGGTAACGTATTCTCCAGGGGAGGTCTTGTTTTCTAATCTATTTTCTAGGATTCCAATAAATTCAGGTCCGAGCCCCAAATCTTTCAATCCTTTTTTGGCTACGTGTAACTGAGTCTTGGCAGTCTCTGAAATATTGAAATGAGTTTTAGTATTGTACCCCGTACGGATGACTGCTAGCCTTTCTTCTCGTATGGATGATAAGGGTCGTAAAGGTTTTCCCTCCAAAATTGAGCGATATAAAAATCCAATAAAAAACTCTATCATTGCAACAATTTCCTTTGGGGTTGGTTGCACAGACATTATTCTAGTTTCAACCCTATAATAAGGGGAATTC
Source organism: Candidatus Nitrosocosmicus sp. (assembly GCA_030452275.1). Taxonomy (GTDB): domain Archaea; phylum Thermoproteota; class Nitrososphaeria; order Nitrososphaerales; family Nitrososphaeraceae; genus Nitrosocosmicus. The sequence goes on from JAKDMR010000186.1 coordinate 4,124, forward strand.
AGCCGTATCCTAAGATCATCATGTCTATCTTTTTCAAGACCAAAATAGTCATTAGTGCTATCAGGACCCGGTCTTGAGGCAATATAATCTATATAATCTTCAATTCTGTCTAGATATTTTGCAATGGCTGGAAATCCAGAATTTTGCTGTTCTGAATGATCGTATAAATAAACTCGTGGCTCATAAAGTGAAAATAATTTGCCCGCAAATAATCTACTATTTGAACCTAACAATATTGCTGAAGGTAACAGATTTAGAATATAATTGAACATGTGTGTAGTATAGATAGGATTTAGACCTTGTAAGTGAAGGTGAAATCCTTGTATCGCAGTGGCAATATCACACGCCTTGAATTCTTGACCTTCAATTTCGATGTTTGGGAATTTTTTTTGCCATTCATAGATATTCAGATAACGCTCTTTTCTGGTAATTAACTTCTTTTTAAATATCTCGGGTGAAGGATTTCCCCCGAGAAAGACGGGAATTACATTCCTATTCTTATAGACTTTCTTAATTGTGATATTTAGATAATCTATGAATTCTTCAAAAAAAACATTTACATTTGACAAAACGTGCATTGAGATTGGGGCAGTTTTAACTTCAAATTGACACTTTCCATACTCCGCATCTACTTCATACTTGGTACCTAATTCCTTTATCAAAGGATGCGCATTTACAGGCATTGATTTATCATCAAGTAAACAAATTTCAATTTCAACGCCAACCCTGTAGATTTCGTCCAGGCGTCGAAGGTCATCTTGAATTCTCCTTTTTAATCCAAGAGTTTGGTCTGCCAAGATGTTATTCAAATTTGTTAAACCTATTAATGAAATATA
>JAKDMR010000187.1 GCA_030452275.1 Candidatus Nitrosocosmicus sp.
AAGACCAAACGAGAAGCAGAAGAAAAGACCAAACGAGAAGCAGAAGAAAAGACCAAACGAGAAGCAGAAGAAAAGACCATTGTACAAAAATCACAAAATGATTCCTCGGTTACAAATAACTTGAATTCAACTTCAAACAGGCTCAATGGGAAACAAGGAAATGTCGAGAAAACTTTGGAAAATAATTTTAATTATTTTCTGATATGGGAACAATTACGAGAGGCATATCTTCATACCATGAAAGAAGCAACTTCCTCTTATTTTAGATTGTTAGATTTTTGGTTTCAGCATAAGAACCATAAAGAATAATTTATTTTTTTTAAATAACTAACAACAAGATCCAGTTATTTCTTATCCAATCATAAGCGACCTCTTTAAGAGTACAAATCCAGTTCTTTGGTTGAATTAATAATATTGTAAACTTTCTGAGTTAAATCGTCTGCTTCAACATTTTTGTTGATTACTAAGAATAATACATGTTCTTTGACTGGAATAATCAATATTTTTAGCGAACTATATTGATAACAAATAGAGTTTAAACTTCCAAATGATGTATTGAACGCCTTCCTTAAATCAACTGCATATGCAGATTCAGAAATAATCAGTTCCGCATTTCTTCCTTTTAGATGTTTGTCCAGAGAATCCCTTTGATTGCTGATATTTAAATGTCCGGATTTTTCAATAACTCCACTGAACAAAATATCATTATCTAAATCTAGTATGCTTTTTGTGAATTGATCAGCTTTCATGTTGTTATATTAAAATAATAAACATATAGCCTTTTATGAATTTTCAATGATTTATCGTCTCAACATATTTTAAATATTTCAACGAAATCATCATATAAGTCTAAAACATAATATAGCCATGGCTAACGATGCATCATCATCATCTACTTCTGCGGATACCATTCCATATCCCACTCTAACTATATTGTATTTGCCATCAGAAGCAAATTTAGCTATTGAAGAAATTAGTCAAAAATATAATAACATGACAGTCGAAGACTGCAAAGGTTTTTTTCATCAGGGGAAAGAAAGGGACTATAAAAAGATAACAATTTGGAGTCAAGGCATAGATAGTCTTTGGTTTAATGCCATTATCGCTCGTATAAAGGATCTGTCGAACTTAGAATCTATTCCTATAGTTTCTGGTGGGATTATGTATTCGATCTAAAAAAATGATCACTCTGTCAATTTATGTATTCCAATAAAAATGGAAGTTGTTGTTGGAACTTCAAGTGAGAAGTCAAGCGGATTGTATAAATAAATATTGGTTATCGTATGTGAATATAGAAAATTGGATAAATCATTGGGAATTAGTGATTGGTACATACACATGCTCCCTAATTTCGAAAAGTTAGACACTAGATTCATCTGAATGGGAAACACGTTGTTATCGGCAGAAGTGCCTACGATTTGCAATAATGGATTAGTTGAATTACACGGAAGTTTTGCGAGAATGTTTCCATTCAAAATTTTCAATGGCATTGAACTATATAGCGGAATGTAATCCTTTGAAGAAATCGTCATAGGATATGGCAGTATCGTCATAGATTGCATGTTTTCTATGTTATTGTTACTGTTATTATTACTGTTATTATTACTGTTATTATTACTAGTAATATTATCATCATAGGTTGAATTGTTATTATTATACGATGTGGTCATATTGTTTTTATCCGGAGAAACGGTTGTAATATTTAATGTAGTATTATTCGGTCTAAGATAATTTAAGGCACTGTCTAATGTTTGCGAGATCTCATTGTCATTGTCGTTATTATCTGATTGGTTTGCTATCGGGAAAGAAAAATTCTGCATACCTTCAACTACCGAATCAAGTAATGATGATCCTTTCAAAGAATCAATTAAAGAAATGGCCTCGTCACTAGATGACTTTGCTTTATCAAAATTATTGGATGTTTGTTCCATTTGACCAAAAACATCCATAGTAGAAACTGATCCCAAACTCAAAATAATTAATCCAATGACAAAAAAAAATCTGAATTGTGGAAGAATTGACACTGTGATACAATCATAAAAAAATTATTTAATTCTTTCCTTTGATGAATTGGGAGACAAAATATCTATTATTTTTTCCACATTGGTTATTGGAGGCGAACAAGTAAAGTCTTTGCATATTATTGCAAAATCGCTAGCAGGTTTTTCTTTAATTAATGACTTGTTTTTGAATAAATTGTACTTATCTAGCGTCTGTGAGACGTTGTCCTCGTGTAGAATAGAAAAAATACCATTTGGAATATACATCTTATTTATTTCATCAATCATATACGATTTATTATCTTTTGAAAAAATGGTAATTTCGGTTGGTTTCTTAACATACAGATATGTAGATGATAATAACCAACCAAAACCAAATGGATTATCTAATGCGGATGATATAGATCCTTTCATCATTTTCTCAGCCATCTCTAAATAATTGTTTTTCCCTGTTATGTGATAAAGACGGATCAAATTTGATATTGAAACCGAATTTCCGCTTGGTAAAGCCAAATCATACAATACTTTGGTTCTAGTAAGAATCGATTCATGCAGGTCGGAAGAGTAATAGAAATTATTTTCTTGTCCATCCCAAAAATGCTTTATCAAAACATCTGTATAATAAGATGCTAGTTCAATGAACTCTGGATCTGTCTTTACCTCAAATAAATCCAAAAGAGAATTTATATAAAAAGCATAATCATCCAAATAAGCAAGTATTTTGGCTCTACCTTGTTTATAAATTCTATTTAAATATCCTTCGTTGGACTTTAATTTTGTTTCGATGACGTCCACTGCAGTTAGGGCAGTTTTTAAATATTCTTCTTTACCCGTTATCTTATAACCTTTGATAAAAGCAGATATAGATAGCGCATTCCATGATAAAATTGTTTTATCATCTTTTTGAGGTTTTATCCTTTTCTCTCTGATATCAAAAAGCTTTGTAGAATTTACAGCTATGATGTTATTAACCTCCTTCACATCCAATCCATATTTTTTTGCTAGATGTTCTACAGAGGTTTTAATATTTAGTATGTTTTTTCCTTCAAAATTCCCTACTTCTGTTATATCAAAGTATTCGCAGAAGATGTTTTGGTGTAAAGGAATTTGAATGATTGAGGTGACTTCTCTTTTAGACCATACATAAAATTTTCCCTCTTCTCTATCAGAATCTGCATCTTCAGCCGAAAAGAAAATCCCTTCCTTATTTGTAAGCACACGTAAAATGTAATCCAAGGTTCTCTCAACAGTATTTCTAAATATTTTTTCCTTAGTGATTTGGTACATTTCAGAAAACAAAATAACCAATAATGCATTATCGTACAACATTTTTTCAAAGTGGGGCACCAACCATTTTTGATCGGTCGAATATCTCGAGAACCCACCTCCTAGGTGATCGTGTATCCCTCCAAAGATCATTTTTTCACTTGTTAAAGTTACAAAGTCCTTGAATTTTTCAATACTCGATATATCATAGTAACGAAGCAAAAATAATAAGTTAGATACGTTAGGAAATTTAGGGGTGATTCCAAAACCACCATGAATAAAGTCTGCCATTTGCAATAAATTTAATGCGGATTCATCTAGAACTGTCTTGTCAATTTCTACACTTTTATTGTTTAAAATATCTTTTGATGTGTTTATCAGCGCTCCTACAAATTCCGAGGTGGTCTTATTTATATCGCTTTTTTTATGCTCATAAGCCTGAGAAAGTTGATTTAAAATTTCAGTAAAACCGGGCATGCCATATCTGCTCTCTTTTGGAAAATATGTACCGACATAAAATGGCTTGAGATCAGGAGTCAAAAATACCGATAATGGCCAGCCTCCATTACCATTTACTAGTTGGCATGCTCTTTGATATATGTCATCTATATCTGGTCTTTCCTCTCTGTCAACCTTTATATTAATAAATTTTTCATTCATAATTTTTGCAACTTCAGTATCTTCAAATGACTCATGTGCCATTACATGACACCAATGACATGAACTATATCCTATGCTGAGAAATATTGGTTTATCTTCTTTTTTTGCCAAATTGATAGAATCGTCATTCCAAGCCAACCAGTTAACTGGATTATAAGCGTGTTGTAATAGATAGGGACTATTTTCTTTGATCAACGAATTGGGTTTTGCATTGTCAAAACGATTATCCATGAATCTGAAGATACATGATTATATTTATTATGTACTGATCATTCACTTTTTATACACTTTCTGAGAATATAACAAATAGATAAAATAGGTAGATCTGTCACAGATTACCCGGAAACACGGGACTAGAATTTCCTGTTCAACTATTTTCTTTCCTTTTTCTCACTTTTCAAATTCATATTGAGATCTCTGTTCCGGTGGCAATTATCTTTGATGCCTTTATCTGTATTTGGAGTAAAGATGAATTGTTTAAACCGCTATGAACACTATGAACACTAAACAAATCTAATGGATGTCTGAGTCGTTACTTTCATCAGTGAAGACAGACAAATTAAAAATGCCTTTTGTTTTAGTTCACTATCACAGTACCCACCATCGCTGGATGCAAGGTACAAAAATAAGGATATTCGCCAGCTATATCGAACGTATGCTCAAAGGTTTTTCCCTTAGTAGTCAGTGCTGTTGGACCAGTTAGACCTGAATCAAATTCCTTCCCAACATCTGCTGCACCGACAGTTCCAGATGTTACTGTATGGAATGCGGAGTCATCGTTTGTCCATACTACAGTTTGACCAATCGTGATTTCGATAGGATTTGGACTGTATGCCGTATCAGTCAATGTAGATGCTCCGGGAACTATTGATACTTGAATATTGTCTGAAGCTTGATCATTTGCATTGGTCGAACCACTAGTTGCATTGGTCGAACCACTAGTTGCATTGGTCGAACCACTAGTTGCATTGGTAGAACCACTAGTTGCATTGGT
>JAKDMR010000188.1 GCA_030452275.1 Candidatus Nitrosocosmicus sp.
TGCCTTAGTACTGTGTATATCAACAGTTATCAGATTACGAGTTCCAAAATATTCAAACAGTTTTGCTATCATAGACATGGTCACAAATTCTCCTTCCAGAAATACTCTATCCTGTCTGGCATAACCCATGTAAGGAATAACTGGAATAACTTCAGAAGCGCCAGAGTCATTACAATATGACAGCATCATCAAGGTTTGTAAAAAATGCGAATCTACAGGGGGATAAGTGGATTGTACAACAATACATTTTTTATCAAGTAAATTCGCATTAATTGTTATTTTACTTTCTCCATCAGAAAAAGTGCGTAATTCGGCTTCAACAGGATCAACATCTAAACACGAAGCAATAGAATTCCCCAATTCCATTGAAGAGGGTCCCGGCAATACGACTACATCTTTCATGACATGATTGAAATGATACGAGAATCTTAAAAATGTTGAACTATGAATAATCACAACTATGAATAATCGCAAATATCAAGCATGATCGAATTTCTACGATATATCAATCGGATTGATAAAACTGATAACTGATAACTGATAACTGATATGTATATCCGATTTGATATCAATATTCATAAAAATATACTGGGGAAAAACATAATAAAGAACAGGCAAGATCGAGAAAACATCCTTGCTTAGGAATGTGATTGAAAATTATTTACCACTTCATGTTTCAAATATAAAGAGATCAATTTGGTGTAATTATGTATCAATATGAAACCATATGGTGTAATAAAGGTAAGGTAAGGTAAGGTAAGGTAAGGTCTATTGCTTAATAATTAGCAAGACCTCAGAATCAATTTTATCCAACTGTTCTCTAATAGCTTTAATTACTTGTTCGTTCGCGTTTAGGCTAGAAAAATCCAACAGTTGAAACCCATCAACCAATTGAACATTTGGAGATAGATCAGAATTTGAGGAAAATTTGGAGATAATCGATGGGAGATCTGCAGACATTTTGGTTGAAAAGCCATATATCAATTTGCCATTATCCAATGAGAGGCGCACTCTCCCAAATTTATCTAATATCAATATAGATTGCATTTTTGTTTTAAAGAATAATTTTTTTTTCCGATAGGTATTAGTAAATATATAATAATTTCCTAGTTTATGTTCCAAAGTAATATCTCCATCATGATGGAACAAGGTTTTTGCAATCTCTACTAATCCCTCTTGTTTTAACTCTCTAGAACTGATATTATTCAAGTCTAGAGCAACATTACCGATAACAGTGACCCTCAAAATTGAACGATCGCTTATATATTCAGATTGAACGGATAGTGAATCAGGAGATGCATTTTTTCTAATAGCTAAATCTTTAATCTCCTTTATTAATTGAGTTACATCTTCAGGAGTAGGATTATTAATGGTTTTCTCTTTCTCTTCATAAATCATTCCTGTGGCCACACCTATAGATGAAATGACATCGGCGTAATCGGCTTTTTTGTATTCAAAACTGAGTTTATTAGCAACAAGTGGTACCAAAACGGAAGCACCTCCTCCTCCCCCAATAACCACTATTCTGCTCTTTGATAATTTGTACTCTTTTACCATTGGAATTATATAATCTGATATCTTTGAAACAGAAATATCCAAAACTTGTCTAGCAATTTGCTCAGGCGACATTCCCATATAGGTAGCCAACTTCGTGAATGCAATCCTAGCTGAATCCATATTTCCATACGCGTTATCATCCTTTTGGATGAGACCTAATGCATTTGCGGCACATGTATTGGTGATCCCATATGCTTTTCCTTCAGGAACTTTGATACTAATATAGTCATTTGGATCATTATTCAATGGACTAATAGGTACAATTTCACCCTTTATCAATTCGTCAGGATCGGCAAAACAAGAATACTCTAATCCTGCAATGTGTGAGGATCGAGGACCAACATCAATAATCTTTCTCTTTGATGAAAGTCTCAATAAAGACCCGCCCGCTACCCCACAAATTCTTACATCAAGTGATCTTATGCAAGTTGGATGTTCCATTATGTTCACATAACGCATTTCAGGCTTTCCATCCTTAATTATACAAATGTTAGTTGAAGTACCACCAACTTCAATAAATATGCCTTCTAAAATCTGCAAAAAGAGCAAAGCGCCTACAACACTTGCAGCTGGACCTGAAAGCACTGTTATTATGGGCTTGTGCAAAAAAGAATCCAATGTGGTTACACCACCGTCGCCTTTCATTATCATTACCGGTGCGTCTATGCCTAGATTATTGACTGCAGATTTAACATAATTTGCGGTACTTGTGGCTTTTGGAAGAATGCTAGCATTAATTGTTGCTGTCAAAGTTCTGATCTCTAATCCATAAATTCCAGTTAATTCATGGCCGGCAGTACAAGGAAGTTCAGAATGCTTCATTACAAACAATTCGTTACTTGGATCATCAACTCCGAAAGCCTCACTAACAACTATTGATTGAGCTCCTTCGGAAACCAAATGCTCCATGGATTTTTTGATCCCAGGCTCCTCTAAATATTTCGAGGTATCCATAAAGGTATAACAGGTTCTTAGAAATTTATTAGAATTTAGGGATATATCTTTAATATGAGTTCTTCTCATGACATTCGTTTTTTCCATTCCTACCCCCATTCCAATAATGCCAACTTTTGATACGTCTCCTTCAAGAAAGGCATTGACAGCTTGGGTAGTACTATGAGAAATTAACTCTATTTCTTTATGATCTATGTTGCACATCTCAATTAATGTGGATAAGGCGTTAACAATACCGACAGAAACACCCCCTTCCAAAGAGTGTGTTGTTGAAACAGATTTTTTTCCTAGTATTTTTTTTTCAACTATGTCAATAGCTACGGCTTTGGTAAAAGTGCCCCCTACATCTATTCCGATCCGAATTTTTTTCATACCTTTTGCTCACTTGTCTTCATAGAAACCAGAAAAACGTTTGTTTCATTCATTCTAAGTAATTTAAATGCTACCATATCGAAGAGTTACGTTTGTAGCGAGACATCAAATATTATTTCTTTAATTCCCATATATCTAAGAATTGACTGAAAGTTTTTTTTATCTGCAGAAACAAGAATTTCGAGCTTGCCTTTGCTATTTTTATTCTTATCCAAGTCTCCAGTATATTTGAGATAATTCTTCACATCTTTTGCAACTTCATCTGAAGAATTGATGAACTTAATAGATGGCAAAATAGCTTCAATATAATTTTTAACAAATGGTAAATGGGTGCTACCCAATGCAATGACATCAATTGTGTTAGCAATATTTGAGTCAATTAATTCTCGGATTTTGTCATAGGTGAATTTCTGATCAAATAAAAATGATCCACTTTCAACTAGATTAATAATCTCTGAAGAATCTACCTTATCCACAAAAATTTGTTGAGGTATTTCTTTTTTTATCAAGTAATTGAACTCTTTACTATCAAGTGTACCTTTCGATGCCATTATTGCAATGTGTTTTTTCCTACTCAAGTTTATTGTCTTATCAAGCGGTAGTTTTGTTGAGATGATAGCTGTCGAAAAATTGTTCTTAATTTCATCATAAATTTGAATAGATGGAGTGTTTGATGCTATTACTATTAGTTTTGGCTGATATTTCTCCAAAAATTTAATGGATTTTAATATTATTGACTTTAATTCACTCTTTGTCTTATTTCCATATGGAAAATTCTTTTTATCTGCAAAATACAAAATATTCTCAGAGGGAATAATCTTTCTCAATTCTCTAACAACAGATAACGAACCCAATCCTGAATCAAAAACCGCAATCGGCCTATATAGCATATCTAACAGTATTTAATAAGAGGTAAAAATGTTTGAAATGTAATTATTTTCCAATACAACAATTACCCTCAGGGATATGATACCCATGGGGACAGATCTTGGGATGTTTTAACAAGGTGCATAGTGCATCGGTAAAAATTTCTTTCATATGATGTTCAATGCCACAAACCATCTCCTCATCTACATCGATTTTTAAAGCATCTTTCATAAGTACTTCTAACAGTCGAGTGTTTCGTATCATTTTTTTTCCAATGTTCTCACCCTCTTTTGTAAGTGTCACTATGGAACCTTTTTTATAATCAATTAAAAGAGAATCATTTAACTTATGAAGCATTTGAACCACTGATGGTTGGGTAACATTTAAAATTTTGGCTATGGAGCTAACCTTTAACTCTTGGCCACTCTCTGAAATAGACCACATTGCCTTCAAATACATTTCAACATGCTCGGCTTCTGCGGTGCCTACATACAATTGCTCTGGGAGTCCAGAATTTTTTGAATAAACGGTCAATGTATATGATTACACGGTAATATTTTTTAACTTTATTGATTCAAAATTAATTGAAGTAAAAAAGTTAAAGGTAAATTCATTCATTCTTGGTAGAGCATCAACAGACTTATTGTGAGACAGAACAATGTAAGTTTCGTTCGTTTTTCTTAAATTGTAAAAGAACCTGTTTTTTATTCAATATCAATTCTACTGACTGGATTTTACTTTTGTAAAAGACAACCTTTTTTCCTTTTTCATTTATTACAATCCTATCTATGAATAAAAGTCCAAGATCCTTGAGTTTTTTTATTTTTTTATATGTCGAGCTAATTGGCAGATCATTTTCCTTGCAAATTTCAAATACGGTTTTGGAATCTTCGATGGTAGACATTACAATCTTGTAAGAAAATCCATCAAACAATTCCTTCAATATAATTGAAGCATTTTTGTCTTCTTGATTCAATAAATATTGCTGATCAGATAACATCATTTAGGCTACCCTAATTGTTAGGGCAACCTAATATTTAAACGGTGTCATATTATT